>NZ_JBNFNU010000145.1:0-9649 GCF_057364445.1 Xanthobacter sp. BG11Y11_SDJG | reverse complement strand
CACGTCCGCCGCCCGCATGTCGGCCACCACGGGAATGGCGAGCCGCCGGGCGAGCGCCGCGCCGAGGCCGAGCTGCACGGTGAGGCGGGCGTCGGGGCGGTGGATGACGGTCTGGCCGTGGAAGCCCACCACGGCGATGTCGGAGGGCGCGAGGCGCAGGCTGGCGAGCAGCGCCTCCACCGCCTGCGCGTTGAGATCGGTGATGCGCGCCTCCGCAGCTGCGAGCCGGCCCGGCCGGTCGGTGCGGGCATTGACGCCGCGCGCATCCTCCACCGCACCGGCCAGCAGCGCCCGGGTTTCGCCGTCGAACGGGACGGCAAGGGAAGGGCCGCGCCAGAACACCGCCTCGCCGTCGGTCTCCAGCAGCGCCACGTCCACCCCGTCCATGGAGGTGCCGCTCATGAGCCCGATCGCGCGCATCCCTGTTCCCTGCCTCCCCATCCCCTGTTGCCCATCCCCGGTTGCCATCCCTGCCTGCCACGGTCGCAAAGCGGGCGGGGACCTGCTAAACCACCGCTCCTTCCGCCCGTCCTCCGCCAGACCGACAGAATTGCGATGACCAGCCCCGCCTTCCGCTCCGACTTCCTGAACACGCTCTCCGAGCGCGGCTACATCCACCAGTGCTCGGACCTCGAGCGCCTCGACGCCAAGGCGGCGGAAGGACCCATCACCGCTTATATCGGCTTCGACGCCACCGCATCGAGCCTGCATGCGGGGCACCTCTTGTCCATCATGATGCTGCGCACCTTGCAGCGCACCGGCCACCGGCCGATCGCGCTGATGGGCGGCGGCACCACCAAGATCGGCGACCCGTCCGGCAAGGACGAGGCGCGCCGGATGCTGACCGACCAGCAGATCGAGGACAATATCGCCTCGATCCGCAAGGTGTTCGCGCGGTTCCTGGACTTTGATGGCGGCGCGATCATGGAGAACAACGCGGGCTGGCTGGACGAGCTGAAATACATCCCGCTCCTGCGCGAGGTGGGGCCGCACTTCACCATCAACCGCATGCTCACCTTCGATTCGGTGAAGCTGCGCCTGGAGCGCGAGCAGCCGCTCACCTTCCTCGAATTCAACTACATGATCCTGCAGGCCTACGACTTCGTGGAGCTCAGCAAGCGCCACGGCTGCATCCTGCAGATGGGCGGCTCGGACCAGTGGGGCAACATCGTCAACGGCATGGAGCTGGGCCGCCGCATGCACGGCGCCGACCTGTTTGCGCTGACGACCCCGCTGCTCACCACCTCGTCCGGCGCCAAGATGGGCAAGACCGCCGGCGGCGCCGTGTGGCTCGATGCCGATCTGCTCTCGCCTTACGAATACTGGCAGTACTGGCGCAATGCCGGCGATGCGGACGTGGAGCGCTTCCTCAAGCTCTTCACCGAGCTGCCGCTTCCCGAGATCGCCCGGCTCGCCGCGCTTCAGGGCCAGGAGATCAACATCGCCAAGGAGGTGCTCGCCACCGAGGCGACCGCGCTGCTGCACGGCCGGGAGGCCGCCGAGAAGGCCAAGGAGACCGCCCGCACCACCTTCGCCGAGGGCGCGCTGGCGGTGGACCTGCCCACGGTGGACGTGCCGGCGGCGAAGCTCGAGGCCGGCCTGCCGGTGGCGAACGCCTTCGTGGAGGCCGGGCTCGTCGCCTCCACCAGCGAGGCGCGGCGCCAGATCAAGAGCGGCGGCCTGCGCGTGAACGACGCGGCGGTGAGCGACGAGAAGGCGGTCCTCACGCGGGGCGACCTGACGCCCGAGGGCGTCATCAAGCTCTCGCTCGGCAAGAAGAAGCACATGCTCCTGAAGCCCGCATGAGGAGGCGGGGGCGGCTTACGCCGGCGCGCCTTCCTTCAGCAGCTTCCAGGTGATGGAATCGATGAGCGCCTGGAACGAGGCATCGATGATGTTGGGCGACACGCCCACCGTGGTCCAGCGGTCGCCGGTCTCGTCCACGCTCTCGATCAGCACGCGGGTGATCGCCTCGGTGCCGCCGTCGAGGATGCGCACGCGGTAGTCGGTGAGCTTGAGGCCGCCGATCAGCGGCTGGTACTTGCCGAGGTCCTTGCGCAGCGCCACGTCGAGTGCGTTCACCGGGCCGTTGCCCTCGGCGGCGGAGATCAGCACCTCGCCGTCCACCTCCACCTTCACGATCGCCTCGGCGACGGTGGTCATCTCGCCCTTGGCGTTGAAGCGGCGCTCCACCTTCACGCTGAAGCGCTCGACGCGGAAGAAGTCGGGCACCGTGCCCAGCATGCGCTTGGCCAGCAGCGCGAACGAGGCGTCCGCCGCCTCGTAGGCATAGCCCAGCGCCTCGCGGCTCTTCACCTCGTCGAGCAGGCGGGCGACGCGCGGGTCGCCCTTGTCGACCGCGACACCGAGCCGCTCCAGCTCGGACAGGACGTTGGACTTGCCCGCCTGATCGGACACCATCACCCGGCGGCGGTTGCCCACCAGTTCTGGCGGCACGTGCTCGTAGGTGGCGGGGTCCTTCAGGATCGCCGAGGCGTGGATGCCGGCCTTGGTGGCGAAGGCGCTGTCGCCCACATAGGGCGCGTGGCGGTTCGGGGCGCGGTTCAGCATCTCGTCGAGGGTGCGCGAGACCTGGGCGAGATGGGCGAGGCGTTCGCGATCGACGCCGATCTCGAAGCGGTCGGCAAAGCCCGCCTTCAGCAGCAAAGTCGGGATCAGCGAGACGAGATTGGCATTGCCGCAGCGCTCGCCGAGGCCGTTCAGCGTGCCCTGGATCTGGCGCGCGCCGGCGCGCACGGCGGCGAGCGAGTTCGCCACCGCCTGCTCGGTGTCGTTATGGGCGTGGATGCCCACATGGTCGCCCGGCACCACCTCGACCACGGCGCGGACGATCTCCTCCACCTCGTGCGGCAGGGTGCCGCCATTGGTGTCGCACAGCACCACCCAGCGCGCGCCGGCCTCGAAGGCGGTGCGGGCGCAGGCGAGCGCGAAGTCCGGATCTTCCTTGTAGCCGTCGAAGAAGTGTTCGCAATCCACCAGCGCCTCGCGCCCGGCGGCCACCGCCGCCTTCACGCTGTCGCGGATCGAATCGAGGTTGTCTTCCTTCGAGCATTCCAGCGCCACCCGCACCTGGTAGGCGGAGGCCTTGGCGACGAAGCAGATGGCATCCGCCTTGGCCTCCAGCAGCGCCGCGACGCCGGGGTCGTTCGCCGCCGAGCGGCCCGGCCGCTTGGTCATGCCGAACGCCGTGACGCGCGCCTGCGCCGGATGGCGTTCCGCGAACAGCTGGCTGTCGGTGGGGTTGGCGCCGGGATAGCCGGCCTCGATGTAGTCGACGCCGAGGCCATCCAGGAGGCCCATCACCTTCAGCTTGTCGGCGACGGTAAAGTCCACCCCATTGGTCTGCGCCCCATCGCGCAGCGTGGTGTCGAAGAGGTACAGGCGTTCCTTGGCCATGGCGGCGTGCTCGTCTTCTTCCCCTCTGCCCTTGCGGGAGAGGGGCCGGGGGTGAGGGGTGGTCCGGGCGCCGCGCTGCAATTCCAGCAGCAGCGCCTCCAGGACACCGTCCGTGTTCCCCAGGATATCGTTGTTCCAGAAGCGCAGGACCCGAAACCCGCTGCGGCGAAAGAAGGCGTCCCGCGCCGCATCGCGGAGCGTGCCCGCATGCTGCCCGCCGTCCGCCTCCACCACGAGGCGGTGTCCGAAGCTCAGGAAGTCCTCCACATAGGGTCCGACGGGAACCTGTCGGCGGAACTTGGCGCCGTCGAACCGTCGATCCCGCAGCAGACGCCACAGCCGCGCCTCGGCGTCGGTCATGCTCCGGCGCAGGGTGCGCGCACGGGCAACCGGAGCCTGCGGCGCGGCCGACATCATCTCCCCTCCCCCAGCGCCTTGGTCATGCTGGTGTTGCCGAGCCAGGTGTCGGCGCGGGGGACCATGTTGCGGCGCTGGGCCTCGTAGCCGCGGTGCTGGAAGAAGCCGAGCGCGGTGTCGCTGGCGTCGACGGTGAGCGCCGTCTTGCCGCGCGCCTTGGCGAGCGCCTCCACGGCGCCGGCGAGCGCGGCGCCGACGCCGGTGCCGGCGCGTCCGGGCGGCACGTAGAGCAGCTCGATATGCGCGTTGTCCTTCAACGCGACGAAGCCCACCGGTTCGCTGCCCCGGAGCGCAACCACGGTGAGGAGGCCGGCGAGGCGCGTGGCGAACGCCGCCTCGTCGTCGGCGGCGGCCATCCAGGCCTCCTGCTGCTCCTCGTCATAGTCCTCGCCGGTCAGTTCGGCGATGGAGGCGCGGAACAGCGCCGCCAGCACCGGCGCGTCGGCCGGCAGATAGGGCCGCAGCGCGATCTTCGCCGCCTCGCTCATCGCGCGATCTCCCAGCTGGTGGTGCCGTCCTTGTTGTCCATGAGCACGATGCCGCCCGCCGCCAACTCCTCGCGGATCTGGTCGGCGCGCTTGAAGTCCTTGGCCTTGCGGGCGGCGATGCGCTCGGCGATCAGGCCCTCGATCGCCGTCTCGTCCACGTCGATGGCGGCCTTCGCCCGCGCGCGCCACCCGCTTTCGGTATCGGAAAGCAGGCCCAGCAGGTTGGCGGCGCCCTTGAACAGCATGGCCGAGCGCGCGTCGGTCTCCGCCACGTCGGCCAATTGGTGCAGGTGGGCGATGGCGGCGGGCGTGTTGAGGTCGTCGCCGATCCGCTCGGCCAGTTCCGCCTCGAACGGGTTTTCGCCGCCCGTCACCGCCGCGACATCGCCGATCGCGCGATACCACTTGTCCAGCGTCTTGGCGGCGAAGCCCAGGCCCTGGCGGGTCCAGTTGATGGGCTGGCGATAGTGGGTGGAGAGCATGGCGAGGCGCAGCACCTCGCCCGGCCACTCGTCCAGAAGCTCGCGGATGGTGACGAAGTTGCCGAGCGACTTCGACATCTTCTCGCCTTCCAGCATCAGGAAGCCGTTGTGCATCCACACCTGCGCCATCACGCCGGTGTGGAAGGCGCAGCGCGACTGGGCGATCTCGTTCTCATGGTGCGGGAAGACGAGGTCGATGCCGCCGCCATGGATGTCGAAGGTCTCGCCGAGATGCTTCCAGCTCATGGCCGAGCACTCGATGTGCCAGCCGGGCCGGCCGGGGGTGGCGATGCCGCACGGCGAGGGCCAGCCGGGGGCGCCCGCGAAGCTCGGCTTCCACAGCACGAAGTCCATGGCGTCGCGCTTGTAGGGGGCGACGTCCACCCGCGCCCCGGCGATCATCTCGTCGAGCGGGCGGCGCGAGAGCTGGCCGTAGTCCGGCATGGAGGGCACGTTGAACAGAACGTGCTCCTCGGCCACATACGCATGGCCGGAGGCGACCAGGCGCTCGATGAGCTGGTGCATCTCGCCGATATGCTCGGTGGCGCGCGGCTCCACCGACGGCGGCAGGCAGCCGAGCGCCGCCACGTCCTCGCGGAACCAGGCGTAGGTCTCCTCGGTCAGATCGCGGATGGTGATGCCGCGCTCCGCGGCGCGGGCATTGATCTTGTCGTCCACGTCCGTGATGTTGCGCACGTAAGTCACGGCGGCCTCGCCGTAGAGCCGGCGCAGCAGGCGGAACAGCACGTCGAACACGATCACAGGCCGCGCATTGCCGATATGGGCATGGTCGTAGACGGTGGGCCCGCAGACATACATGCGCACCCGCGCCGGATCGATCGGGCGGAAGGGGTCCTTCGACCGCGTCAGGGTGTTGTAGAGCCTAAGCTCCATGGATCGCTCCGCTCCGCATGTTCGGCGCGGGCTCGCGCTCGCCACCGGCCGGGCGTCCAGATCCTCAAGGCATCAGCAAGATGAGCAAGGGACGGCCACGGCCAGCGAGAGGGCTAGCCGCAGATAATCGGCAGAATGGCGCCGACGATGGTGAAAGAACCTTGCATGGCGCGGGACAATGGTTCCGCGCGCGCCGCCCGTCAAGGGATTTCACAAGGGTGGCGGCGCGTGCGTCCGGCCCCCGCGACGAAGCGTCCATTCCCCGCGCCGGGCTCCGGGCATTGACCCGTGCCGCAACCCTGCGTAAGCCAATCGCCGTGCGGCGCGCGCCGGCCGGTCCCGACCGGTCAGCCTCTTGCGGGAGGGGCTCTGCGGCGATGCCACACAATGGCTGGAATCGGGGCGCCAGCGTTGGTCGTGCGCCCCCGCCGCCGCGCACCGGACGGACGCCGTGCGGCTTCCGTCACCGCCACCACGCCGGCCGACACCCCCCGAAAGGCCATGAACGCGCTCATGCCGACATCCGCCGCGCCGAAACCTGAGCTGAACACCCCGATCGCGCCCTGTCGGCTCATGCCGAAGCGGGCGGCGTCCGCCTGGCGCGGCCTCGCGGCGGGTCTCATCGCGCTCGTCGCGCTCTCGGCGGAGGCCCGCGCCGAAACCCGCATCTTCCTGATCGACACCTCGGACGGCTACGGCATCGATGCGTGCCTCGCCACCGGCGCGCCGTGCGGCGAGCGCATCGCTTCCGCCTGGTGCCGCGCCCATGACTATGCCCGTGCCATCGATTTCGGCCGGGTGGCGAACGATGCCATGACGCCGATCTCCTCCGGCGCCGCCGGCGGCCCCTCCTGCCACGGCCCCCTGTGCCCGCCGGTGGTGGCGATCACCTGCTCGCGGTAGCGCCGCTCACCACCCCTTCTTCATGAAGTCCGCGCATTTGGGCACCTCGCCCTGCCCGCCCCACGGCATGATGGGGACGGTGGAAGTGGAGTTCTTTGGGCTGCCGTCGATCAGCTTGTCGGAATAGACGAGATAGACCAGCACGTTGCGCTTGGTGTCGCAGCCCCGCACGATCTGCATCTTCTTGAAGAAGAAGGAGCGGCTCTCGCGGAACACCACGTCGCCCTGCTCGAACTTGGTCTTGAACGAGATCGGGCCGATCTGCCGGCAGGCGAGCGAGATGTCGGAGGTCTCCTCGGCCACGCCGAACATGCCGGAGACGCCGCCCTTCTCGGGCGTCGTATAGTGGCAGGCGACCCCGTCGACCACCGGATCGTCGATGCCGTAGACCGCGAGCTTGTCGTCGGGGGTGAGGAACTTCCACACCGTCGACTTCCTGAAGATGAGGTCCGGCTCCTGCGCCAGCGCCGGCGCGGCGGCGCCCAAAAGGAGAAGGCCGGCGGCGGCCACGGCACGGCAGGCCTTGATTGAAATCCGCATCATCGTCTCGCCTTCGCTCCTCGCTCTCCGGTGCCGCGCCCGCGCGTCCGTCGGCGCCGGATATGGGGTTGGACCGCGCAAAGGGGAAGACGCCCCGGGCACCGACCGGCCGGTATCGGCGCGCGCGCATGCCCCTTGCGCGGCAAACGATTGACTGCACGCGCGCGCCGTGACACCGGTCGCGGCTCAAGCGCCGCCGATGGATCGGCGGCAGAACAAAGGTCGCTCCAGGAGAGACGCCCATGGCCCCCTCGCGCCGCGCCTTCGTAGGCGCCTCCGCCACCCTCGCCGCCGGCGCTGCCGCGCCCGCGCTCGCGCAGTCCCAGCCGCAGGTGAAGTGGCGCCTCACCTCCTCCTTCCCGCGCTCGCTCGACACCATCTTCGGCACGGCGCAGATGTTCGCGCGCTTCGTCGCCGAGGCCACCGACGGCGCGTTCCAGATCCAGACCTTTCCGGCGGGCGAGATCGTGCCCGGGCTCCAGGCGCTGGATGCGGTCTCCACCGGTGCGGTCGACTGCGCCCAGACCGCCACCTATTTCTATTCCGGCAAGGACCCGACGCTGGCCTTCGGCACCGGCGTGCCGTTCGGCTTCAACTCGCGCCAGCAGCATTCCTGGTGGTTCTTCGGCGGCGGCGCGAGATCATCAACGGCGTGCTTGCCAAGTACAACGCCACCTCCATCCCCATGGGCAATTCCGGCTGCCAGATGGGCGGCTTCTTCCGCAAGGAACTGAACGACGTCGCCGACCTCAAGGGGCTGAAGTTCCGCATCGGCGGCATCGGCGGGCAGGTGCTGGCGAAGCTCGGCGTGGTGCCGCAGCAGATCGCCCCCGGCGACGTGTTCCCGGCGCTGGAGCGCGGCTCCATCGACGCGGCCGAGTTCGTCGGCCCCTATGACGACGAGAAGCTCGGCCTCGTGAAGGTGGCCAAATACTATTATTATCCCGGCTGGTGGGAGGGCGGCGCCATGCTGCACCTCGTGGTCAACGACCAGAAATGGGCGGCGCTGCCGAAGCACTACCAGGCCATCGTGCGCAATGCCGCCGAGGCCGCCAACAACTGGATGCTGGCGAAGTATGATTCGGTGAACCCGCCGGCGCTGCGCCGCCTGGTGCAGCAGGGCGTGGAGCTGCGTCCCTTCCCCGCCCCCATCATGGAGGCGGGCTACAAGGCGGCGCAGGAGCTCTATGCCGAGATTGCCGCCGGCAATGCCACGTTCAAGCAGGCGCTCGATTCCATGAATGCCATCCGCGCCGACCAATTGGTGTGGTGGCAGATCGCGGAATTCGCCTTCGACGGCTTCAACATCCGCTCGCGCGGCAAAGGCTGAACGCCCACGGTACTCCGTGTCGGGCACCCGCCCGGGCGCGCAATTCCTTAGTTTGGTCACCATTGGGCAAGGCCGCCGCGCTATAGAAACGAGATTGTGCGCCGCTGCCTTTCGGCGCGCATGTCGGGGGCCGCACGGAAGAGAACAGAGAATGGGCGCAACGCGGACAGTGGTGGAGCGGCTTGGGACGCTGGCGCGCAGCGCCGGAATGGCGATGCTTTTCGCGGCGGGTGCGGCCGGCCCCGCGCTGGCGCAGGTGCCGAACGCCATCTGCCCGCAGCTCGAAGCCCAGCTCGTGGCCCTTGACCGCGGCGTCGGCGCCCGCGCGCAGCAGCAGAACCAGGCGGCGCGCATGCGCGCGGATCTCGACCAGCTCACGCGCCAGGCCAACAGCATGGGCTGCGACGCGCCGCGCGGCTTCCTGATCTTCCAGGGGCCGCCGCGCCCGCCCCAGTGCGATCAGATCTCCGACCAGATCTCGCGCCTGCGCTCCCAGCTCGCCGCCAGCGACCGCTCCGGGGGCGACGACCAGGGCCAGCGCCGGGCGCTGATCATCGCCCTCGCGCAGAACAATTGCGGCCCGCAATATGCCGCCGCGGTGCGCCAGGTGCCGCAACAGCAGCAGCGCCCGCGCAACTTCTTCGAGGCGCTGTTCGGCGGCCCGATCCAGTCGGGCGAAGGCTCGGCCGATCTCGAGGTGCTGCCGCTGGAGACGCCGCGGCCGTCGAGCTACAAGACCGTCTGCGTGCGCACCTGCGACGGCTATTTCTTCCCTATGGCGAACTATTCCTCGCCCGGCCGCTTCGCCCAGGACGAGGCGCTGTGCCAGCGCCTGTGCCCGGCGGCGGAGACCCAGCTCTTCACCATTCCCGGCGACGACATCCGCAACGCCACCAATGTCGCCGGCCAGTCCTACATGTCGCTGCCCAACGCGCTGCGCTACCGCAAGGAGCTGGTCGCCTCCTGCACCTGCAAGCCGGTCGGCCAGTCCTGGGCCCAGGCGCTCGCCGGGCTGGAGGACAAGACCACCCTGCGCAAGGGCGACATCATCGTCACCGAGGAACAGGCGCGCGAGATGTCGCTGCCGCGTGCCGCCGCGCCCAAGACCAAGGGCGGCGCGGGGGCAGGTCCCGGCCGAGACCGGCCAGCCCAACGCCCCGTCCCCTCGCCGCCACCGC
>NZ_JBNFNU010000144.1:0-9657 GCF_057364445.1 Xanthobacter sp. BG11Y11_SDJG | reverse complement strand
GCCAGGCCATCAGGGGCGATGTCCGGGCCGATGCCGACGGGCTCGGCCGAGGGCGAGGGCGAGCGGGCGCGCCGGCGCGGGAGCCGCCATCAGCGGTATTCGATGAGCGCGGACTTCCTCAGCTCGGCGATCATCTTCTTCGATTCGGCCGTGAACTGGGCGGTGCTCAGCTGGTCCTTGATCTCGCGCTTCTGGGAGCTTTCGCCGCGCACCTGGGTCTTGTTGCAGACCGCGAAGGTCTCCACCCCCGACTGGCTGACCTCGGGCGGCGTGAGGCGGCCGATCTCGGTCTTGTCCAGCAACTGGCGCAGGCTGGCAGGCATCTCCGAGGACAGGCGCATGATGGGCTGGCGCACCACCACCTCCTTCATGCCCTTCACCGTTTCCAGGCCGGCCTCGCAACTGGTGAAGCGCTGGCGCAGGGCATTGGCCTCCTGCAGGCGGGCGCCGTGATTGCCGCCGGTGCGCGGCACCACGAAGACGATGGGGTAGAGGGTGTATTCGGTGGCGACCAGCTCGGTGGCGCCGCGCATCTGCAGCGCGGCGATCACGTCGGAATCGCGGATCATGGTGGTGCCGGCGCGCCCGCGCACATACTGGCTCCACACATAGTCGGCCACCAGCTTGTCCTTGAAGATGCGGGCGTCGAGGCCGCCTTGGGCGAAGCTGGCGGTGAGCTCGGCGGCGGTGCGGCCGGAGCGCTCGGCGACGCCGGCATACATGCGGTCGATGTCTTCCTTGTCGACGGTGGTCTGCAGCCGGCGGATCTGCTGGGTCTTGATGCGGTCGTCGATCAGCTCGTCCAGCGCCTCCTTGGCGCTGATGGACTTGCGCTCGATCAGCTGGTGCAGGCGCTGGCGCTGGGTGACATCGTAGGAGGTGATGGGGTCGCCGTTCACCACCACCACCACCTTCTGCGCCGCGGCGGGCGTTGCCCAGGCGAACGCGGCGAGGAGGGCGGCGAAGAGAAAGCGCATCATATACGACATGGTGCTTCCGCGAGTTGGGGCGCGCAGAGCGACGATCCGGGTTGACCAAGGAGCTTCCTGATCAGGATGCTCTCCGTTCCTGGCGGCAATGGGGCCACGCCAGCGCGCGGCTCGGTCCGGCAGCCAGCGTTGTTCTGACATCAAATGCGCCGGGACGCCACCCTGCGGCGCGATAAGCGCCGGGCGCGCTCGCCCCATCGTGATCGCCCCATCGTGATCGCCCCATCGTGATCGCCCCGATGCGCTCGCGCCGTTGCGATCGCCGGATCGCGACCGGGCGCGCGCCGTTCGCGGCGAGGCCGCCGGGGCTCTGCCGCCGCAGGGCGTCGGGCGATCAGTCGCCGCCGAAGGAGGTGGAGAAGCCGCCCTCGCCGAGCGTGCGCAGGCCGATGCGGACCGTGACCTTGGTGTCGGGCGGCGCGTTCGGGCCGTTCAGCGTGTAGTCGGTGATGTAGTTGAAGGCGAGCGTGAAGCAGTCGTCGATGTAGCTGAGGCCCACCAGCGTGTAGTCGAACGCGTCCTGGCCGATATTGTAGCGCACCGCGCCCTTCACCGACCAGTTGTCGGTCAGCTTGTAGCTGCCGTTGGTGAGGATGCCCTCGCGGCGCTCGTAATAGCCGAGCAGCGGCTGGGCCTCGTAGCGGCCGTAGATCGCCGACACCTGCAGGCGGTCCACCTCGGCGCGGCCCTGCAGCTCGAAGCGCTGCATGGAGAAATTGCCCTCGTCGAAGCGGAAGCGCGTGGTCAGCTCGAGATTCTTGGTCGGCGAGTAGCTGAAGCGGGCGATGTAGTCCGAGGCGCCGGTCTCGAGGCCGGATTCGAGGCCGGTGTTGGCCATGTCGCCATAGGCGTAGGAATTCTTGCCGAACAGGCTGTAGGACTGGCC
This sequence comes from Xanthobacter sp. BG11Y11_SDJG, assembly GCF_057364445.1. Taxonomy (NCBI): domain Bacteria; kingdom Pseudomonadati; phylum Pseudomonadota; class Alphaproteobacteria; order Hyphomicrobiales; family Xanthobacteraceae; genus Xanthobacter; species Xanthobacter sp. BG11Y11_SDJG. Next base: position 7,782 of record NZ_JBNFNU010000144.1, on the reverse strand, counting down.
GATCACGGCGGAGAACAGGCCCGCCCCGTGGATGGCGGCGGTGTAGGTGATGCCCACATTGGCGCGGCCGCCGCCCTCGACCCGGTCCCAGCCGGAATACTTGCTGATCTCGAACAGGTTGGTGTCGTCGAACACCAGGCTCTGCGCATCCTCGTTCGGGAACTCGCCGATGGCGGTCTCGTTGGGCCGGATGATGATCTGGGCGCGCGGCTCGATGGTCTGCGTGCCCCAGCTCTCGGCGGAGATGAAGGGATAGCGGTAGTCGAGGCCGACCGCCGGCATGGCGCGGATCAGGTCCTCGCTGCCCGACTGCAGCGGGTTCTGGCCCGGGAAGGTGGGGCCGTAGGAATAGCTCAGCGGCAGCGGGCTGATATTGACCGAGGCCACGTCCACCCGCGCCGAGACGAAGGGCGTCCACATCTGGCCGATGGAATCGGTTACGGTCTTGCGCCAGTAGAGCTCGGCGGACAGGCGCGTATAGTCGCCCGGCGCGCCGCGCAGCAGGCATTCCCTGGCATTGGGGTTGGCAAGGGTGCAGGCGCCGGTGGGCACGCCGATGGCGCCCACCGCTGAAGTGGCCGCGGAGGTGCCGATGAAGTCGGCCTGATCGCGGCTGAGGGTGGTGAGATTGACCTTGACGCCCGCCTCGCCGCCCCACAGCGCCTTGTCGAACACCTTGTTGTAGTTGAGCGTGCCGACGATCGGCAGGCGGTCCTGGTCGTCGGTCACCGACAGGCCGAGGAAATAGAGGCCGCGCAGGTCGAAATACGAGCGGTCGCCCTGGCCGGTCAGATAGGCGGTGGAGACCTGCTCGGTCTTCGAGAGCGGCACGAGATTGTAGTCGCGCAGGAACGTCCGGTCGGAGACCAGGGTCGCGTCCCAGCCGATGGTCCAGAACTGGTTGATGGCGAAGGCGCCACTGCTCTGCACCGCGCCGCGCTCGTCGCGATAGCCGGGCAGCGGCTCCACCACGCCGTTGGAATAGACGTTGAGGAACGCGTCCTTGTCCTGCTGGATGATGCCGGCGGCGCGGATGGTGTAGCTGCCGTTGATCAGGCGCTGGCGCCACTCGCCCTGCATCAGCACCCCCTGCTGCGTCAGGTAGGTGGGCGTGATGGTCATGTCGCGGTCCGGCGCGATGTTCCAGAAGAACGGCGTGCCGACCCCGTAGCCGAGCTGGCTCGAGGACAGGAACTCCGGCATCAGGAAGCCGGTCTTGCGCTTCACCGTCGGGTCCGGCGAGGACATGTACGGGAAATAGGCCACCGGGAAGCCGAAGAATTCGACCGTGGCATCCTGGTAGTAGACCATCTGCTGGTCTTCGTTGTGGATGATCTTCTTGGCGCGGATCTGCCACAGCGGCGGCTTGCTCGGGTCGTCCTTGCACGGCTCGCAGGCGGTGTAGGTGCCGTTCTGGAAGACGGTGACGTTGCCTTCCTGGCGGTCGGCGCGGGCGGCCGTGAAATGCGTCTTGTCGGGGGTGTCGAGGCGCAGAGAGGCGACGAAGCCTTCCTTGAAGTCCTGGGTCAGCTGAAGGTTGTCGGCGGTGACGATCTTGCCGTCCTTCTGCTTCATGCGGACGTTGCCCTCGGCCACCAGCATGTTCGCCTTGCGGTCGAACACGACCCGATGCGCCTCCAGGGTGGAGCCGTCATAATAAATCTGGACGTTGCCGACCGCCGCGACCGTATCCTTCTGGTAGTCGTATTCCATCTCGTCGGCGGTGACGAGCATCTTCTGATTCGGGTCCACCTTCGGCGCCGCCATGAGGCCGGACGCGCCGCTGCCACCCCGCGCCTGCGCGGCGGCGGGTGCGGTCCCGGCCAGGGCCAGGACAGCGAATGCGGCAACCCCCGCGAGCGCGAGAAATGCCGTCCGGCGCAGCCCCTTACGGCGCACCGGCTGGCATTGCCCGGCGTCGGGGAAGAACCCGACCGTCATCCGTCCTCCCTGTGCAGAAGAATGAGGACCCCCATAAAAATCCCCGCGACCGCCGGAAACCACGCTGCGGCAACGGGATGAACGATGCCGGCCTCCCCGAGATCCTCGGCGAGCTTGGACCCAACATAAAGCAGAAAGCCCGCCGCGACGCCACCGAGAATCGTCTGGCCCACACCGCCGAAGCGGAACACCCTGAGGCCCACCGATGCGGCAATCAGCACCATGGCGATGAGCAGAAACGGCCGGGCCAAAAGGCTCTGGAGCTGGAGCCGGTAGCGCGTCGCGCCGAAGCCCGACTGTTCCGCACTGCGAATGGCGCCCGGCAGTTGCCAAAAGGACACGGTCTCGGGGGCCACCAGGGAGTCCTGGATCTGGTTCGGATCGAGGTTGGTGGCGACGAGATAGGTGGGAAAGGTCTGGAGATCGAATCCGGGCACCAGGACCCGCGCGTCGGAGAGCGCCCATACGCCCTCGCCGAGCGTGGCGGTGCGGGCCTCCACCCGTTCGATCAGCTTGTCGTTGGCGTCGAACTCGTAGATCACCACCCCGGTCAGCACCCGCCCGCCTTGCTGCGAGGCGGCAGCCTGGATGATGGACTGGCCGTCGACGCTCTGCTGGCGCACCCAGAACTCCTTCTTGTCCTGGGTCAGCGAGAAGGAGGTGGAGCCGAAGAACTCGCCCTCCATCTGGTTGGCGCGCTCCTTGAAGTCGGCGGAGAGGGGATTGAACACGGTGGTGGCGAACACGCCGATGGCGAACGCCACCAGCACCGGCGGCAGGATGAACTGCCACACCGAGAGCCCCACCGCCCGGGCCACCACCAGTTCGAGCCGGCGGGAGAGGAGCACGAAGGTGGCGATGGCGCCGAACAGCACCGCGAACGGCAGCAATTGCTCGGTGAAGGCGGGGGCGCGGTAGATGGTGACCAGCGCCACCAGGCCCGTGGTCACCTGCTCGCGGTCCGCCGTGCGGCGGGCCATCTCCAGGAAGTCCACCAGCATGATGAGCGCGACGCACGACAGGAAGATCATCGCCACGGAGGAGGCGAACCGGCGCGCAAAATAGAGCCCGAGGGTGCGTCCGATCATGGGGTGGCGGCGGCCGGACCGCGGGCGAAGCGCGCCCGGATGGCGTCGAGCCCGTTCAGCAGCCATTGCGGCGCCGAAAGGGAGATCCAGCCCTGAAGCACCATGGCGCACAGGATCACCGTGACCACCGGCAGGGCGTAGATCAGCGGCACGGCGATGACGTGCGCCTTCAACTGGCCGGCAATGGCGAAATTGCCCGCCTGCACCGCCGCCATGGCGGGAATGATGGCGGTCAGCGCAAGGCCGCGGCTCTGGCGCGTGGTGCGCGGCCGGGCCAGCGCCGCGGCGGCGATGGCGAAGAAGGCGAACGGATAGAGGCCGGCCGACAGGCGCTTGTGCACCTCCTCGCGGAACCGGCCGGGGGTGTGGACCAGGAACGGGTCGTTCTTGGGCGGGTCGAGCACATAGGCGAACGAGCGCTCCATGGGGCGGATGAGATCGCCCCTCGCGCTCGGCGCCAGCGACGACAGGTCGAAGGCGTAACGCTGAAACTCCACCACGGAGGTGCTGGCCGCCTTGTCGCTGCCGCGGCGATGAATGGACCCGTTCTCCAGCACCAGGAAGATGCCCGCCTCGTTCTCGACGATCTGGCCACGATCGGCGAGATAGGTGGAGATCTCCTTTACGTCGCGCCCGTCATTGATGAACACGCCGTGCATCACCCCGTTCTGCCCGCGTTCGCGCACGTGAAAGACGAGGCCCTGGGTGAGGTTCACGAAGCGCCCGGGCTGGGCGATGAACGACACCACGTCGGCGCGCACCCGCGAGACCTGCTCGCGGAACCCGGACAGGCTGGCCGGAACCACGTCGATGGCGAGGATCTCGCAGAACAGGGAGACGATGAGCGCCAGCAGCGCCAGCGGTCGCAGCAGCCGCCAGTGGCTCATGCCGGCCGAGGCCATCACCACGATCTCGCTGTCGCCGTTCAGCTTCAGCAGAGTGTACGCGGTGGCAATGAACAGCGCCGCGGGCGCGATCACCAGCACCAGGGTCGGCATGGTGAGGCTGGTGATGGCGAGGAAGGCGATGATGGTCTGGCCCTGGCTCGTCACCAGATCGAGCTGGCGCAGCGCCTGGGTCACCCAGATCATGCCCGCGAGCACCACCACGACCCCGAGGAGCGCCACGGTGGCGGTGGACAGGATGTAGCGGTCGAGACGGCCCATCAAAATTCGCCTTGCAGCGCGGAGCCGCCCCCCGCTCGCAAATGATCGGGCCACTGGATAGCCCGAAGCGCCTGACGGCGCAATTTCCTCATTTTAATACCTCTAGAATACGGACCGATCCGCGCGGGCCATGGCGGAGCGCGGCATCATCGGGGCGAGGCCGCGTCCGCGATCAGGCCGGCACCGGCTTCGGCGCGGCGGCGCCGACGGTGGCGAGGGCGAAGGCGTAGACGCGGGCGACCTCGTCCAGCCGGTCGAACCGCCCCGCCGCCCCGCCATGGCCCGCCTCCATGTTGGTGCGCAGCAGGATGGGGGCGCGAGCGGTGGTCTCGTGCCGCAGGTGCGCCACCCACTTGGCGGGCTCCCAATAGGTCACGCGCGGGTCGGTGAGCCCGGCGAGCGCGAAGATGGCGGGATAGCCCTGCGGCCGCACGTTGTTCACCGGCGAATAGGCGAGGATGCGGCGGAACGCGGCCTCGTCCGCGATCGGGTTGCCCCATTCGGGCCATTCCGGCGGGGTCAGCGGCAGGCTCGCATCCAGCATGGTGGTGAGCACGTCCACGAACGGCACCTCGGCGACGATCCCCGCGAACAGGTCCGGCCGCATGTTGGCCACCGCCCCCATGAGCATGCCGCCCGCCGACCCGCCATGGGCGACGATGCCGTCCCGGCGCGCGAAGCCTGCGGCGACGAGATGCTCGGCGCAGGCGATGAAGTCGGTGAAGGTGTTGGTCTTCCTGTCGAGCTTGCCGTCCTGGTACCAGCGCCAGCCCTTCTCGGTGCCGCCGCGGATATGGGCGATGGCGTAGACGAAGCCGCGGTCCACCAGCGACAGGCGCGTGGTGGAGAAGCCCGCCGGCATGCTCATGCCGTAGGCCCCGTAGCCGTAGAGCAGCAGCGGCGCGGTGCCGTCGAGCGGCGTTCCGGCGCGGTAGAGCAGCGAGACCGGCACGCTCTCCCCGTCCGGCGCCGTGGCGAACACCCGGCGCGTCACGTAGGCCTCGGGGTCGTGGCCGCTCGGCACCTCCTGGCGCTTCAACAGCGTGCGGTCCCTGCTGTCCATGTGATAGCGCCACACCTCCGCCGGCGTGGTCATGGAGGCGTAGGTGAAGTGGATCTCGGCGGTGTCGAACTCGAAGCCGCCGTCGAGCCCCAGCGCATAGGCCTCCTCGGCGAAGCCCACCGCGTGCTCGGCGCCGTCCGCGAGCGTGCGCACGACGATGCGGGGCAGGCCGGCCTCGCGCTCCAGCCGCGCCATGTGATGGGCGAACAGGGTGAGGCTCAGGATCATCCGTCCCGGCACGTGGGGCACGAGATCGCGCCAGTGGGCGCGCTCCGGCGCCGCCGTGGGCGCGGTGACGATCTTGAAGTCCTCGGCGCTGTCCGCATTGGTGAGGATGACGAGACGGTCCGCGCCGGAGAGGTCCGGATGGTGCTCCACCTCGTAGCGCACGCCGGGCGTGCGCGCGGCGACGCGGCGCGGCGTGGCGGCGGGGTCCGCGAGGTCGATCAGATACACCTCGGAGGTCTCGTGGTCGCCGCAGGCGATGAGGCCGAAGGCGCCCGACTGGGTCTCACCGAGGGAGACGAAGAAGCCCTTGTCCGGCTCGTCATAGATCAGCGCGTCATCGGCCGGATCGCTGCCGATCCGGTGGCGGAACACCTTGGAGGGGCGATGCTCCGCGTCGCGGCGGATGTAATAGAGCGCCGCGCCGTCCGCGCTCCAGACCAGGTCGCCGGTGGTGCCCTCGATGCGGTCGGCAAGGTCCGCGCCGCTGTCGGCCTCGCGGATGCGGATGGAAAACAGCTCGCCGCCGGTCTCGTCGGCGGCAAACGCGATGCGTGCGTGGCCGGGCGCGTGGCGCCAGTGGCCGAGCCGGAAATAGGCCTTGCCCGCCGCCTCGGCATCGCCGTCCACCAGGATGGTTTCGGCGCCGTCCCCGCGGGCCGGCTTGCGGCACACCAGCGGATGCTGGCCGCCCTCGCGGTGGCGGCTGAAATAGGCGAAGGCGCCGTCCGGCCGCGGCACCGAGCTGTCGTCCTCCTTGATGCGCGCGCGCATCTCGCGCACCAGCGCGTCCTTCAGCCCTTCCAGCGGCGCGAAACAGGCCGCCTGCCACGCATTCTCCGCCTCCAGATAGGCGCGGATGTCGGCGTCGAGGACGGACGGGTCACGCATGACCTCGCGCCAATTGTCGGCGCGCAGCCAGGCATAGGGATCGTCGAGGGTGACGCCGTGATGGGTGACGGGAGCGCTGCGGCGCGCGGCGCGGGGCGGCTCAGGCGCCGTCACCCGCGCCCCCCTGATCGAGGGCGAGGTCGAGCGCGGTGCCGTTCATGCAGAAGCGCAGGCCGGTGGGCGCGGGACCGTCCGGGAAGACATGGCCGAGATGGCCCTCGCAGCGGGCGCAGCGCACCTCGATGCGGCGCATGCCGTGGGACACATCCTCGTGAGTGACAACGGCATCGGGCGAGACCGGGGCGAAGAAGCTCGGCCAGCCGGTGCCGGAATCATACTTGGCGTCGGAGCGGAACAGGGGGGCGCCGCAGGCGGCGCAGGAGTAGAGGCCCTTGCGCTTCTCGTCCCAATAGGGGCCGGTGAAGGCGCGCTCGGTGCCCTGCTGGCGCAGCACGTGGAACTGGGCCGGGGTGAGGCAGGAGCGCCATTCGCTCTCGCTGCGCACCACCTTCTCCGTCTCGGGCGCGGAGGGCGCACGCTGGGCGTCGACCATGGGGGACCTCGCTTGCGTTTTCCCTCAGGTAGATATCGCGCCGCGCGCCCGCAAGGTGCCAAGGGCGCGCCGGCCGCACGCCATCCCCCGGCCTTCGCCGGCGGGCGATGGACCGGTCGAGACGGCTCGGTTTGACCGGAACGCGCTCCGAGGCGGTCCGACGAGGACTTGTGCGCAGAGAGTGCTGGCGGGACCTGGCGCCAAAACCGTGAAGACATGCAAAGATGAGCAGCGAGTTGCGGCGAAATCTACTTGCAATCGGTAAAACTCGACCATAAAACGCCCGCGTGCCTGATCAATCGACTGCGCCCGCGTCGCGCGGCAGGCCTTGATGCGGGGCGCGGCGCGGGGCGGAACTGCGTTCGAGCGTCTTTTTTCCTGATCGGTCAACATGCTCGAAGAAAGTACCATGAACGATATCACGGAAACCAACAGCTATATCGAACTCGCGGCCGACATCGTCTCCGCCTATGTGAGCAACAATACGGTTGCCACGGCGGACCTGCCGGCCCTCATCAACGAGGTCTACGGTGCGCTGCAGCGCGTCTCCAAGGGCGAGGACGAGCCGGCCGCCGAGCCGCTGAAGCCGGCGGTGCCGATCAAGAAGTCGGTGATGCCCGACTTCCTCGTCTGCCTGGAGGACGGCAAGAAGTTCAAGTCGCTGAAGCGCCACCTGCGCACCCAGTACGACATGACCCCCGAACAGTATCGCGAGAAGTGGGGCCTGCCCGCCGACTATCCCATGGTGGCGCCCAGCTATGCCGCTGCGCGCTCGGAACTCGCCAAGCAGATGGGCCTCGGCCAGCAGCCGCCGCCGCCGCTGAGCGCCGCCGCCCCGGGGGCTCGGCCGCCGCG
>NZ_JBNFNU010000143.1:0-9781 GCF_057364445.1 Xanthobacter sp. BG11Y11_SDJG | reverse complement strand
AGCGCCACCGCGATGGCCCGCCCGCCCGCGAGCAGCAGGCCGAAATGGCGCGCGCCGGGACGCCGGCGCACCCGGAGACGTGAGATGCCCACAGGATGTTCATCCTTCATGCCCCATCAATTTACCTATAAACCTCGCCCGGCGGTCGGGAATTTGCATGCTCGCGCCGGCATGCTGTACTGGCGCGATTCGCGCGCCCCGCAGGGCGCAGGAGGATTGTCATGGCCAACGCCTGGAAAATCCTGGTGGTCGAGGACGACCCGGAGCTGCGCGACGCCCTCGTCGAGCAGCTGACCATCCAGGAGGAGTTCGAGCCGGTGCCGGCGGAGACCGCCCAGGCCGCCATCGAGACCGCCAAGAACGGCGCCATCGACATCGTCATCATGGACGTGGGCCTGCCCGACATGGATGGGCGCGAGGCGGTGCGGCACATCCGCCGCAACGGCTTCAAGGCGCCGATCCTGATGCTCACCGGCCACGACACCGACAGCGACACCATCATGGGGCTGGAGGCCGGCGCCAACGACTATATCGCCAAGCCGTTCCGCTTCGCGGTGCTGCTGGCGCGGCTGCGCGCGCAGATGCGCTCGCACGAGGCGAGCGAGGACGCGGTGTTCGCCATCGGCCCCTATTCGTTCCGGCCCGGCGCCAAGCTGCTGCTCACCGAGCGCGGCTCGAAGATCCGACTCACCGAGAAGGAGACCGCGATCCTGCGCTATCTCTACCGCGCCGGGAAGACGCCGGTGCCGCGCGAGACCCTGCTGCAGGAGGTCTGGGGCTACAATTCCGGCGTCACCACCCACACGCTGGAGACCCACATCTACCGGCTGCGCCAGAAGATCGAGCCCGATCCGTCCAACCCCACGCTTCTTGCCACCCAGGCCGGGGGATACAAGCTCGTCCCCTGAGCAGAAGGCCGCCCCGATGCCCGCCCGCCGAAAGAACCGCCCTTGAGCCTGGAGACGGACATTGCCCTGCTCCAGCAGGTGCCCACGTTCGACATCCTGAACGGGGAGGCGCTGCGCATCCTTGCCATCAGCTCGGAACAAAGGATGCTCGCTGCGGGCGACGTGCTGTTCAAGGCCGGGGACGACGCCGACTGCGGCTATGTGCTCGCCTCGGGACTGATCCGGTTCATCCGCGAGAAGGAGGGGGCCGAGCCCGTCGTGCTGCAGGAGGTGGAGCCGGTGGCGCTGATCGGCGAGACGTCGCTCATCCTCGCCAACACCCGGCCGGCGACGGCGGTGGCGGTGGAGCCGTGCACCCTCATGCGCCTGTCGCGCTCCACCTTCTTGCGCACCCTGGAGGGCTTCCCGGACGTGGCGCAGCGCATGCGCAAGATGTTCGCGGCACGCCTTGAGGAGACCCTCAGCGCTCTGGGCGGCGTCGCCGAGCGCCTGGAGAGCGAAGGCCTCGGCCCGCGCCGGCGCTGAGGCGGGCCGGCCTCAGGCGTTCCAGAAAGCCTTCATCTCGTCGACGTCGGCAAGGCCACGCTCGTGTCCGTTCTTCAGGCACGGGGCGATGTGTTTCGGGTCCATGATGCTGTCCAAGACGCTCAGGCCCGGCATCAGGCCTACCACCTTGAGGATTGTCCGGGTGCCCTGGCTCTCCAGGGTGCGGATCTCCTCCTGGAGCGTGTTCGGCATGCCCGAGGTGCGCAGGCCCGTCTTCACCGCGTCGGGCCGCCGTCGGAGAGCGAGATCACCAGCGCCCGCGAAACGCCCGCCACCACGTCGCAATGGGTGCTGGTCTGGCAGATGCCGCCGTCCATGCACAGGCGGTCCTTCAGCCAGGTAGGGCCCATTTGGCCCGGGAGCGAGGAACTCGCCGCGCAGGCCACGTTTATGGGGATGCCGGCTTGGCTCGATACCACGATCCGCTCGCCCGTATAGCAGTCGTTGGCGGTGGTGTAGAGATTGGGCGAGGGCCAGCTTTCTTCGCCGATCAACCGCTTGACCGAGGTGAAATACTGCTCTGGCCGGCCGGGTTGCGCGCCGCCATGGCAGCGTGGCCGATGGCCTGGATCGTCGCGGGATCGGCCGCCGTGGCGTTCGTGGCTGCGGCCCGTGCCCGCAATTGGCTGACATTGGGCGGGATATTGGGGATCAGTTCGGCAAACAGCGCCGGAAACCGGCCCAGCACATCGAGTTCCGCCGAGAGCCGCCACATGTGGCCGCCGAGCAGCGACGCGCCCAGCAGCGAGCCCGCCGAGGTGCCCACCGCGATGTCGGCGCTGGCGAGGTCCACGCCCTTCGACTTCAAAGCGTGGGCATATCCTGTCATCCAGGCAACCAGATAAGCTCCACCGCCGCCGAGCACGAGGCCGCGTTGCCTGCCGGCGCCGAGACGCGGCTGATAGGGGATGGGATGGGCGAGCCCGTCATTCCAGCCGGCGCGCGGCACCAAGGAGCCGGAATTGCCGGCGCCGGCCGGGTCGGCCCCCTGCGCCGCTCTCTGGCTTGCGCCCTCAGTTGTACCCTGGGCCGTCGCCTCGCCGGACATGAGCGCGGCCGCGCCCAACGCCAACACGTCTCGCCGCCGCATCGTGCCAGCCTCCCGTGAACGCCACGTCGCCAGGATACAGCACCTGCGGTCGAAAGCGAACAAGGCCCGCCCCGCCGCCGCAGGCGCAGCTCAGAAACGGTCTAAGAATCAAACCGATACCGCGTCACCCGAACGTCAGCGCCACCGGCACGTGGTCGGAGGGCTTCTGCCAGGAGCGCGCCTCCTTCAGCACCGTCATGGCGCGGGCATGGGGCGCCAGGGAGCGGCTGGCCCAGACATGGTCCAGGCGGCGGCCGCGGTCGTTCACCGTCGGGTCCGGCGAGCGGTAGCTCCACCAGGTGAACAGCTTCTCGGCCGGCGGCACGATGTCCCGCATCACGTCCACCCACGGCCCCGACGCCTGGAAGGCGCCGAGCTTCTCCACTTCCACGGGCGTGTGGCTGACCACGGTGAGGAGCTGGCGGTGGCTCCACACGTCGGTCTCCAGCGGCGCGATGTTGAGGTCGCCCACCACCACCGCATGGCGCTCGGGGTCCACCGCGTCCGCGCGCAGCGCCGGCCAGGCCGTCACCTCGTCGAGAAACGCGAGCTTGTGCGCGAATTTCGGGTTCAGATCCGGATCCGGCACGTGCGCCGCGGCGGACGTAGAATTATGCACCGTCACCGGCTTGCCGAGCCCCGCCTCGGGGCCGAGAGTGACGCTCACATGGCGCGCGTCGCCCTTGCCGCAGAACTCGCCGCGGCCCATGTCGACAAGGGGTGGCGCGAGAAGGTCGCGACCCCGTGCCACCCCTTCTGGCCGTTGAGCGCGATGTGCTCGAAGCCCATGTCGCGGATGGCGCCGAGCGGGAACTTGTCGTCCTGGCACTTGGTCTCCTGCAGGCACAGGACGTCCGGCTTCAGCCGCTCCACCACATCGCGCACGATGGGAAGGCGGATGCGGACCGAATTGATGTTCCAGGTGCAGACGGTGAGGGACAAGGCGGAGGGCAGGTCCGGTATCGGCGGGAAGGGCAAGCCTTAGCCGCCCCGCAGGCGGGACGCAAGGCAGCGGTCGGCCGCCGCCTGGGTGCATGCGGGGATCGCCTACGCTGCCGGATCGGCGCCGAGAGCCTGGGCGATCTGCGTCCTCATGGCGGCGATGGTGGCGGCATAGTCACCGGCACCGAAGATGGCGCTGCCGGCAACGAAGGTGTCGGCGCCCGCCGCGGCGACGGCGGCGATATTGTCCACCTTCACGCCGCCGTCCACCTCCAGGCGGATGGCGCGGCCCGACCCATCGATGAGGGCGCGGACGCGGGCGAGCTTGCCGAGCGCACCGGGGAGGAAGGCCTGGCCGCCAAAGCCGGGATTGACCGACATCACCAGCACGAGATCGAGCTGGTCCAGCGTATGGTCGAGCACCGAAAGCGGCGTTGCCGGGTTCAGCACCAGGCCCGCCTTCGCCCCCTTCGAGCGGATGAGCTGGAGCGAGCGATCCACGTGCTCGCTGGCCTCGGGATGGAACGAGATGAGGTCGGCGCCGGCGTCGGCGAAGGCCTCGATCATGGCGTCCACCGGCTTCACCATCAGGTGCACGTCGACGGGCGCCGTGGTGAGCGGCCGCAGGGATTTGAGCACCAGCGGGCCGATGGTGAGGTTGGGCACATAGTGGTTGTCCATGACATCGAAATGGATCCACTGCGCTCCCGCCGCGAGCACGGCCTCCACCTCCGCGCCGAGCCGGGCGAAGTTGGCCGAGAGGATCGAGGGGGCGATGACGGGCGGCTGGCGGGCCATCAATGCACCACCTGGCTGAGCGATCCGCAGGCGTAGCGCTTCGCCATGTCGTCGAGGTCGATGGGCCTGATCTTCTCCGCCTGCCCCGCCGCGCCGAACGCCTCGAAGCGGGCGACGCAGACCTTGCGCGCCTCCTCCATGGCGGCGGCGAGGAACTTGCGCGGGTCGAATTCCGACGGGCTCTTCGCCGCCACCCGGCGCAGGCCGGCGGTCATGGCGAGGCGGATGTCCGTGTCGATGTTCACCTTGCGCACGCCGTGGCGGATGCCCTCCTGGATCTCCTCCACAGGCACGCCGTAGGTCTCCTTGATGTCGCCGCCATAAGCGCGGATCTCCTCCAGCAGGTCCTGCGGCACGGACGACGAGCCGTGCATCACCAGATGGGTGGTGGGAATGCGCTGGTGGATCGCCTTGATGCGGTCGATGGCGAGGATGTCGCCGGTGGGCTTGCGGGTGAACTTGTAGGCGCCGTGCGAGGTGCCGATGGCGATGGCGAGCGCGTCGCACTGCGTCGCCTTGACGAACGCGGCCGCCTCGTCCGGATCGGTGAGCAGCTTGTCGCGCGAAAGCGCGCCTTCGGCGCCGTGGCCGTCCTCGGCCTCGCCGTGGCCGGTCTCCAGCGAGCCGAGGCAGCCCAGTTCGCCCTCCACCGAAACGCCCACGGCGTGCGCCAGCTCGGCGACGCGGGCGGTGACCTGGACATTGTAGGCGTAGTCCGCCGGCGTCTTGCCGTCCTCCCTCAGCGAGCCGTCCATCATCACCGAGGAGAAGCCGGACTTGATGGCGCCGATGCACACCGCGGGCGAGGCGCCATGGTCCTGGTGCATCACCACCGGGAGCTCGGGATAGGCCTCCACCGCGGCGGCCACCAGATGGCGCAGGAACGGCTCGCCGGCATATTTGCGCGCCCCCGCCGAGCCCTGGAGGATCACCGGCGACGCGGTGGCCCGGGCCGCCTCCATGATCGCCTTGATCTGCTCCATGTTGTTCACGTTGAAGGCCGGCAGGCCATAGCCATGCTCCGCCGCATGGTCGAGCAGCTGGCGCAGGGAAACGAGGGGCATTGTCCTCTCCTTTTGGATTCGATCGTTACCGTTGTTCCCCGGACAAGCGACAGCGCAGCTGGAGCGCAGATCCGGGGTCCAGGGGAAAAGCCGGCGCAGCCGGCTTCTGCCCGAAACGCTGCGGATCAAGGCGCCTTCGGCGATTCTTTGCGCTGGGTCCCGGCTCTCCTTCCACTGCGCTTTCGCTTCGTTGCAGTCGGCCGGGACTCGTCTCCTCACCCCAGCGCCCGTTTCACCGCCTCGACGCCGCCGCGGGGGTGAGGCCGAACAGCGGCCAAAGGTCCTTTTCCGGCGCGCTTTCGCCGAAGCGGTCGATGCCGAGCGCGATGAGGCCGTCGCCGCGCGTCCCGGCGAGGCCGCGCCAGCCGCGGGTGACGCCCGCCTCCACCGTCACCACCGGGATGCCGCGCGGGAACAAGGCGGCGCGCGCGGTCTCGGGCAGCGCCTCGAAGCGCTCGCGGCAGGGCATGGAGACGATGCGGGTGGCGATGCCCTTCACCTCGAGCTCTTCCGCGGCAGCGACCGCGAGCCCCACTTCTGAGCCGGTGGCGACGAGGATTGCGCGCACGCAGCCCTCGCTCTCGCGCAGCACATAGGCGCCGCCGGCGATGGCGTCGGCCTGCTCCGTCGTGCGCGGTTGGCCAGGCAGGTTCTGGCGCGACAGGATGAGGGCGGACGGCCCGTCCTTGCGCGCGAGCGCCGCGCCCCACGCCTCCAGGGTCTCCACCGCGTCGCAGGGGCGCCAGACGTCGAGATTGGGGATGAGGCGCAGGCTCTCCACATGCTCCACCGGCTGGTGCGTCGGCCCGTCCTCGCCAAGGCCGATGGAATCGTGGGTGAGCACGTAGATCACCCGCTGCCCCATCAGCGCGCTCATGCGAATGGCGTTGCGGGCATAGTCGGAGAACACCAGGAAGGTGGCGACGAAGGGGATGAAGCCGCCATGCAGCGCCACCCCGTTGGCGATCGCCGCCATGGCGAACTCGCGCACCCCGTAGAACACCTGGTTTCCGGCCGGATCGCGCGTTACCGGGCGCGCGCCGGGATAGGTGGTGAGGTTGGAGTGGGCGAGGTCGGCCGAGCCGCCGAGCAGTTCCGGCACGATGGGCGCCAGCGCGGCGAGCGCCTGCTGGCTCGCCTTGCGCGAGGCGACGCTCTCCCGCTTCTCCAGGGCGGCGTCGCGTGCTGCCGCGAAGACGCTGGCGAACCCCTCCGCGAGGTCGCCGGACAGCCGGCGGCGGAACTCCGCCGCCTCGGGCGGGTAGGCCCGTTCATAGGCCGCCAGGCGCGCTTCCCAGGCCTGTTGCCGGGCGGCGCCGGCCTTGCGGGCATCCCACTGGGCATAGACCTCGGCAGGAAGCTGGAACGGCGCATGATCCCAGCCCATGGCGGCGCGAGCGCGGGCGATCTCGTCCGGGCCGAGGGGCGCGCCGTGGGTGTCCTGGTGGCCCTGCTTGGTGGGCGCGCCGCGGCCGATGGCGGTGCGGCAGCAGATCAGGCTGGGGCGCGCGGTGTCGGCGAGCGCGGCGGTGATGGCGGCGTCGATGGCGGCGGGTCATGGCCGTCGACGCGGATCACCTGCCAGCCATAGGCCGCAAAAGCGCGCCGGGGTGTCGTCGGCGAACCACTCCTCCACCTTGCCGTCGATGGAGATGCCGTTGTCGTCCCAGAACGCGACGAGCTTGCCGAGGCCGAGCCGGCCGGCAAGCGAGCACGCCTCGTGGCTGATGCCCTCCATGAGGCAGCCGTCGCCCAGGAACACGAAGGTGCGGTGATCGACGATGGCGAGCCCCGGCCGGTTGAACTGCGCGCCGAGCGTCCTCTCGGCGAGCGCCATGCCCACCGCATTGGCGAGCCCCTGGCCGAGCGGCCCGGTGGTGGTCTCTACCCCAGGCGTCAGGCCGAATTCCGGATGGCCGGGTGTCCGCGAATGGAGCTGGCGGAAGCGCCGCAATT
Organism: Xanthobacter sp. BG11Y11_SDJG; assembly: GCF_057364445.1. NCBI lineage: Bacteria > Pseudomonadati > Pseudomonadota > Alphaproteobacteria > Hyphomicrobiales > Xanthobacteraceae > Xanthobacter > Xanthobacter sp. BG11Y11_SDJG. The sequence goes on along the minus strand of NZ_JBNFNU010000143.1, from coordinate 2,477 downwards.
CGTCCATGGGCAGATCGTAGCCGGTAAGGTGCAGCAGCGCGTAGAGCAGCATCGAGCCGTGGCCGTTCGAGAGCACGAAGCGGTCGCGGTCCGGCCAGGACGGATCGGCGGGATTGTGCCGCAAATGGGAGCGCCACAGCACGGCGGCGATCTCCGCCATGCCCATGGGCGCGCCGGGATGCCCGGACTTCGCCGCCTCCACCGCATCCATGGCGAGCGCGCGCAGCGCGGCGGTGACGGGCCAGCCGAGCGTGCCCGGCGCGCGGTCCACGGCGGGGGCAGGGCTGGCGAGGGCAGGGGTGGCGACGGCCTCGGCGGCGGCGCTCATCGGGGTCATGACAATCCTCCCAGGAACCTTGTTTGGGGCGGCGGGTCTCGCGGCGCACGGCGCCGGCCCTTCATCCCGCCCGGTGTTTCCGGTCCATCAGCTTCAGGATCAGCGGCGTCAGCAGGAGCTGCATGGCGAGGTCCTGCTTGTTGCCGGGGATGACGATGGAGTTCGCCCGCGACATGAAGCTGTTCTGGATCATCGACAGCAGATAGGGAAAATCGATGCTGCGCGGATTCTTGAAGCGGATCACCACCATCGATTCGTCCGGCGTCGGGATCCAGCGCGCCACGAACGGGTTGGACGTGTCCACTGTGGGCACGCGCTGGAAATTGATGTCGGTCTCGGTGAATTGCGGGCAGATGTAGCGCACGTAGTCCGGCATGCGCCGCAGGATGGTCTCGGTGACGTCTTCGGTGGAATAGCCGCGCGTCGCCTTGTCCCGGTGGATCTTCTGGATCCATTCGAGATTGATCACCGGAACCACGCCGATCTTCAGGTCCGCGTGCCGGGCGACGTCGACGCCCTCGGTCACGGAGGCGCCGTGCAGGCCCTCGTAGAACAAAAGATCGGTGCCCTCCTCGATGTCGCGCCAGTCCGTGAAGCGGCCCGGCTCGGCGCCGTAGAGCTTCGCCTCCTCGGCGTCGTGGATGTAGTGGCGGGTGCGGCCGGTGCCGCGGGCGCCATAGTCGGCGAACAGCGCCTCCAACTCCGGCAAAAGGTTGGTCTGCGGCGAGAAATGGCTGAAGTGGCTGTTGCCCTTCTTGCCCTCCTCGGCCATCAGCGCGCGCATCTCGAAGCGGTCGTAGCGGTGGAAGCTGTCGCCCTCCACGAAGGCGGCCTTCACCCCTTCGCGGCGGAAGATCTGCTCGAAGGTGCGCTTCACCGAGGTGGTGCCGGCGCCGGAGGAGCCGGTGACGGCGATGATGGGATGCCGGACGGACATGATGCGTTCCTTCCGGCTCAGATGAACAGGCCGCGACGCGCGAACAGCGGCGCACGGTCGGCTTCGCCCGCCGGGGCGAGGTGATAGCGCCGGACGCGCTCCACCTTGTCCTTCGACCCGAACACGAGCGGCGTGCGCTGGTGGACGGCGGCGGTTGTGAGTTCGAGGATGTCGGTGCGCCCGTCGGTCGCCGCCCCGCCCGCCTGCTCCATCAGGAAGGCCAGGGGAAAGGCCTCGTAGAGCAGGCGCAGCCGGCCCTGGCCGTAGCCCTTCCGCGCATCGCCCGGATAGAGATAGACCCCGCCGCGGCGAAGATGCGGTGCGCGTCCGCCACCATGGAGGCGACCCAGCGCATGTTGAAGTCGCGCTCGCGCGGGCCTTCGCGGCCGGAGATGCAGTCGTCCACATAGAGCCGCACCGGCGCGTCCCAGTGGCGGTAGTTGGACATGTTGACGGCGAATTCCGCGGTGCCCTGGGGCACCCGCGCCGCCGGATCGGCGAGGCGGAAGACGCCGTCCGCGTCGAGCACGAACTGCCAGGTGCCGGCGCCCACCGTGAGCATCAGCGCCACGTGCGGGCCGTAGATCACATAGCCCGCCGCCAGCAGGCTGCGCCCGCTCTGGAGGAAGGCGGCCGGCGCGGCCCCGTCGATGCCGTCCGGACTGGGCAGCACGGCGAAGATCGTGCCCACCGAGAGGCAGGTGTCGATGTTGGAGGAGCCGTCCAGCGGGTCGAGCGCCACCAGCAGCGGCGCGCCGGCCTTCAGCGGCACCGGAAGCTCGTCCTCCTCGGAGGCGACCGCCGCCACCGGGGCGGCATGGAGCGCGGTGATCAGGAGTTCGTCGGCGATCACGTCGAGCGCCTTCTGCCCCTCGCCCGCCTCGCCGGCGGACACGGTGGCCCCGGAGGTCGCCGCCGAGCGGACCCTCGGCGATGCGCCGGGCGAGCGCGGTACAGCCGCGCGCCAGCGCGGCAATGGTCGCGGCGACGTCCTGCCGGCGGGCGTCCTCCCCGGCCCAGTCGTCAAGTGCTGCAGCGAGCGTGATGCCCTTGGCGAAGGTCGCGGCGGGCCGGGTTTCGGCGGTCTTCTCCAGCATGGCGGTCTCCCTGAGGGTGTCCTCCGCGCGGCCCGTTCGGCGGGCCGGTCATGGTTTGGGGCGACGGGCGCGTCGGCGGGTCGTCGGGTCGGTCGGCGTCCGGGTC
>NZ_JBNFNU010000142.1:0-9809 GCF_057364445.1 Xanthobacter sp. BG11Y11_SDJG | reverse complement strand
CCGGCCGCCACCGGCAGGCGCTTCTCCAGCAGGAAGCCGCCGAGCCGCGCCCCCGGGACCAGGGCGGCAAACCCGGCTGCGGCGCGCAGAACCAGGTTGTCGGCTGCCAGGCCGGCGGCAAGAGCCGTCGGTCCGGTCATGTCGAGGCCCAGCGGCGCATCCGGGTCGAGATGGAGCAGGTCGCCCGCCCCCGCGAAGGCCACCAGACTGACGAGATCGTGAAACCCGTCCGCGCGCCGGCCGAGGACGCGCAATGTGAGGTTGATCTTCGCCGGGGCGCGCTCGGTCAGTCGATGCATGAAGGGCTTATGCCGCGCCGCCGCAAGCGCGGCAAGGCACCGTCGCCCTCGGGGCCAAGCGCCGGCCGGCTTCACGGCCTCAGGCGGCCCAGCGGCGGCCGAGCCCGCGCTTGCGACGCAACAGGAAAGCGGCCATCCTCCCGCCATCTGGCGCGGCTAACGGTTCGCAGCGCACGCCGCGCGTCGACATTCGGGATATCGCTGGTGAAGCCTTTCCGCGCCCTTTCTTCCGCCCTTCTTCTGGCCGGATGCGCCACCCTGTTCGGCGCGCTTCAGCCCACGCCCGGACTGGCCCAGCCCTCGGACAGCGAGATCACTCTTCCCGGCAGCTATCTGGCCGCCCGCTTCGCGACCGTGCAGCGGGAATCGGAGGTGGCCGCCTTCTATCTGCGCAACCTGCTGAAACTCGACAAGGGTAACGAGGAGATCATCGAACGCACCATGCTCGCCTCGCTGCTGGGCGGGCAGGTGGACGACGCGATGAAGTATGCCGACAAGATCGTGAAGATGGACCGGACCCACCGGTTCGCGCGCTTCCTGCTGTCGGTGCGCGCCATCAAGCGCGGCCAGTACCAGACCGCCCGCACCAACCTTTCCCTGGCGGTGAGCGGCCCCATCGACGACGTGACGGCGATGCTGCTGGCGCCCTGGCTCGCCTCGGCGACGCAGCGCACCGGCGTCGATCTCGTGGATCGCATCAGCACCGCGCTGCTGGCCGCCTGGGCCACCTACGGGTCGGGCAATCCCAAGACCGGCGTCGAGCTGATCGACCGCCTGCAGGGCCCGGTGTGGTACGGCCAGTTCAAGGACCTGCATGCCGGCCTCATCCTCGACGCCGCGGGCCTCAAGAAGGAGGCTGGCGCCCGGCTGGAAGCCGCGGTGAAAAGCGAGCCGCTGACGGTGCGCGCCGTCGATGCCCATGTGCGCTGGGCCTCGCGCAATCTCGGCACCGCCGCCACGCTCGAGACCTACCAGGAGTTCGGCCAGCGCTATTCGGGCGACCCGCTGGTCAAGTACATGATGGGCGAACTCAAGAGCGGAAAGGCGATGCCGCCGCTGGTGCGCTCGCCCCAGGAGGGCGCCGCCGAGGTGCTGTTCGGGCTGGCCGGCGTGCTGAGCCGGCAGGGGCTGGAGGACTACGCGCTCGCCTATCTCCAGCTCGCCATCTGGCTCGATTCCGACCATCCCATGGCCAGCATGTCGCTCGCCGGCCTCTACGAGCTGATGCACCAGCCGGCAAAGGCCATCGAGCTGTTCTCCGCGGTGCCGGCCAGTTCGCCCCTGAAGGGCGACGCGGAGGTGCGCCTGGCGATCAATTTGGATGCCGCCGAGAACACGACCGAGGCGCTGCGCCACCTGAACAAGGTCATCGCCGCCCACCCGCAGGACCTCGACGCCGTCGTCGCCCTCGGCCGGATCCAGAACAATCGCAAGATGTTCGCGGAATGCGCCGTGACCTACTCCAAGGCCATCGCGCTCCTGCCCTCGCCCGGCGCCGGCAGCTGGCCGCTGTTCTACTCGCGCGGCATCTGCAACGAGCGCTCGAAGAACTGGCCGCAGGCCGAGGCGGATTTCCTCAAGGCGCTGGAGCTCAATCCCGAGCAGCCCCACGTGCTCAACTATCTCGGCTATTCCTGGGTGGATCAGGGGGTGAACCTCGACAAGGGCCTCGACATGATCCGCCGCGCGGTCAATCTGCGCCCCGACGACGGGGCGATCATCGACAGCTTGGGCTGGGCCTATTACCGGCTCGGCCGCTATGACGAGGCGGTGGCGGAGCTGGAGCGCGCGGTGATGCGCATGCCGCAGGACCCGGTGGTGAACGACCACCTGGGCGATGCCTACTGGAAGGTGGGCCGGCGCCTGGAGGCGGGCTTCCAGTGGAACCATGCGCGGGACCTGAAGCCGGAACCCGAGCAACTGGAAAAGATCGTCCGGAAGATCGAGAAGGGCCTCGACGCCGCGGAGCCGGCCGCGCCGCCCCCGGTGCGCAAGGCCGAGGACCAGAAGGGCGGCTGACGGCCGCCGTTCCGCTCCCGATCCGTTTCCCATTCCGCAGCCCGCAGCGCGCCGTCGGCCGGGTTTGCCCGCCCGTCCGGCGCGCCGAGCCCCGCCCCAACCTCAGCGGGGCAGGGTGCTCGCGCCCATCAGCGCGACGTCGATGGCGTGGGCGGCCTGTCGCCCCTCGCGGATGGCCCACACGACCAAAGACTGGCCGCGCCGCATGTCGCCCGCCGCATAGAGCCGGGGCACAGAGGTGAGATAGCTCTCGTCGTCCGCCTCGAGGTTGCCGCGCCGGTCGAGCGTCGCGCCGGACTGGTCCAGCAGGCCCGCCTTCAGCGGCCCGGCAAAGCCGATGGCGAGGAAGACCAAATCGGCCCTGAGCACGAATTCCGTGCCCGAGATGGGCTGGCGCTTGGCATCCACCCGCGCGCACTTCACGCCCGTCACGCGGCCGTTGCGGCCCTCGACGCCGAGCGTCGCGCAGGCGAACTCGCGCTCGGCGCCCTCCGCCTGGGATGAGGAGGTGCGGAACTTGGTGGGCCAATAGGGCCACACCGCCAGCTTGTCCTCCTTGGCCGGCGGCACCGGGCGGATGTCGAGCTGGGTCACCGACAGCGCGCCCTGGCGGAATGCGGTGCCGACGCAGTCCGAGGCGGTGTCGCCGCCGCCCACCACCACCACGTGCCTGCCGGAGGCGAGGATCGGCACCTCGTCGATCCGCTCGCCGCCCTCCCGGCGGTTGGACTGCACCAGATAGGGCATGGCGAAATGCACGCCCTCCAGCTCCTGGCCGGGCAGGCCGGGGTCGCGCGGCGCCTCGGCGCCGCCGGCGAGCAGCACCGCGTCGTGCTTGTCCAGAAGCTCCTGGGTCGAGGTGGTGACGCCCACGTTCACGCCGTAATGGAAGGTGACGCCCTCGGCCTCCATCTGCTTCACGCGGCGGTCGATGTGGTGCTTCTCCATCTTGAAGTCGGGGATGCCGTAGCGCAGCAGGCCGCCGGCCTTGGGCTCGCGCTCATAGACGTGCACCTCATGGCCGGCGCGAGCGAGCTGCTGGGCCGCCGCCATGCCGGCCGGGCCGGACCCGACGATGCCGACGCTCCTGCCGGTCTTCACCGCCGCCGGCTCGGGCCTGACCCAGCCCATCTTCCACGCCTTGTCGGCGAGGGCCTGCTCGACGGTCTTGATGGTGACCGGCATGTCCTCGAGGTTCAGCGTGCAGGCCTCCTCGCACGGGGCGGGGCAGACGCGGCCGGTGAACTCCGGGAAATTGTTGGTGGAATGGAGGTTGGCGACCGCCGCCTCCCAGTCCTCGTTGTAGACGAGGTCGTTCCAGTCCGGGATCTGGTTGTGGATCGGGCAGCCGTTCGGCCCATGGCAGAAGGGGATGCCGCAATCCATGCAGCGCGCCGCCTGGTTCTGCACCTCGGCGTCGGGCAGCGGCAGCGTGAACTCGCGGAAATGGCGGATGCGGTCGGAGGCGGGCTGATACTTCTGCTCGCGCCGATCGATCTCCAGAAAACCCGTGACCTTACCCATGCGAACCTCGTCGAAGGAGCCGATCCGCGCCGCGCGCCTGATGCTCCATTACAAGAATTGTTCCAGCTTGAGGACTCGGAATCCGTGCGCCTTTGCGGCGGACATGACCGAGGCCCGGGGAGCTTGCGCCCCATGGGGAGCCGGGCGCGTCGCGACCCCTCTCCCCACCGGGGAGAGGGAGCGCGCTGGCCCCGCGTGGCGCGGGGCCATGCCGCCGTTCAGCTCATTCCGCCGCCGCGAGGCCGCGCAGTTTCTCCATCTCGCGCAGAGCGCGCCGGTATTCCACCGGCATCACCTTGACGAACTTGGAGCGGTAGTCCGCCCAATTGTCGAGGATCTGCTGGGCGCGCGCGGAGCCGGTGTGGTGCAGGTGCTTGGCGATGAGCTGGTGCAGGCGCTCCTCGTCGTGGCGCGACATGTCGCCCTGCACGTCGATGCGGCCCTTGAACTCCAGGTCGCCGCCGTGGTGGTGGAGGCGCTCCAAGAGGTCCTCCTCCTCCTCCACCGGCTCCAGGTCCACCATGGAGAGGTTGCAGCGCTTCTTGAAGCTGTTGTCCTCGTCCAGCACATAGGCGACGCCGCCGGACATGCCGGCCGCGAAGTTGCGCCCGGTGGGGCCGATGACGACCACGATGCCCCCGGTCATGTACTCGCAGCCATGGTCGCCGGTGCCCTCGACCACGGCGATTGCCCCCGAATTGCGCACCGCGAAGCGCTCGCCGGCGATGCCGCGGAAGTAGCATTCGCCGTCGATGGCGCCGTACATCACCGTGTTGCCGACGATGATGGATTCCTCCGCCACGATCGCCGCGTTCTCCGGCGGCCGCACGATGATGCGCCCGCCCGAGAGGCCCTTCCCCACATAGTCGTTGCCCTCGCCGATGAGGTCGAAGGTGATGCCGGCGGCCAGGAAGGCGCCGAACGACTGGCCGGCCGTGCCCCGCAGGGTCACGTGGATGGTGTCGTCGGCGAGGCCCTGGTGGCCGTAGCGCTTGGCGACCGCGCCCGAGAGCATGGCGCCCGCCGAGCGGTCCACCGAGCGGATCGGCGTCTCGATCTCGACCCGCTCGCCCTTCTCCAGAGCGGGCTTGGCCTTCTCGATCAGGGTGCGGTCCAGCACCTTCTCGATCGGGTGGTGCTGGCGCTCGGAATGGCGGATGCCCACGTCCGCCGGCACGTCCGGCTTCGCGAACAGCTTGGTGAAGTCGAGCCCCTTGGCCTTCCAGTGGTCGATCGCCTCGCGCTGGTCCAGCACCTCGGCGCGGCCCACCAGCTCCTCCAGCTTGCGGAAGCCGAGCGAGGCCATGATCTCCCGCACCTCCTCGGCGACGAAGAAGAAGTAGTTGATGACGTGCTCGGGCGTGCCCTTGAAGCGCTTGCGCAGCACCGGGTCCTGGGTGGCGACGCCCACCGGGCAGGTGTTGAGATGGCACTTGCGCATCATGATGCAGCCGGCCGAGATCAAGGGCGCGGTGGAGAAGCCGAACTCGTCGGCGCCGAGCAGCGCGCCGATGATGACGTCGCGCCCGGTGCGGAAGCCGCCGTCCACCTGCAGCGCGACGCGCGAGCGCAGGCGGTTCGCCACCAGCGTCTGCTGGGTCTCGGCGAGGCCCATCTCCCACGGCGAGCCGGCATGCTTGATGGAGGTGAGCGGCGAGGCGCCCGTGCCGCCCTCGAAGCCGGAGATGGTGATGTGGTCCGCGCGCGCCTTGGCGACGCCCGCCGCCACCGTGCCGACGCCCACTTCGGAGACGAGCTTCACCGACACGTCCGCGTCGGGGTTGACGTTCTTGAGGTCGTAGATGAGCTGCGCCAGGTCCTCGATGGAATAGATGTCGTGGTGCGGCGGCGGCGAGATCAGGCCGACGCCGGGCGTGGAGTGGCGCACCTTGGCGATCACCGCGTCCACCTTGTGGCCGGGCAATTGCCGCCCTCGCCGGGCTTGGCGCCCTGCGCCACCTTGATCTGCATGACGTCGGAATTGACGAGATATTCCGCCGTCACGCCGAAGCGGCCGGAGGCCACCTGCTTGATGGCGGAGCGCATGCTGTCGCCGTTCGGCAGGGGCACGTAGCGCTCGGCCTCCTCGCCGCCCTCGCCGGTGTTCGACTTGCCGCCGATCCGGTTCATGGCGATGGCGAGCGTGGTGTGCGCCTCGCGCGAGATGGAGCCGAACGACATGGCGCCGGTGACGAAGCGCTTCACGATCTCGGAGGCCGGCTCGACCTCGGCGATGTCCACCGGCTTCTGGCCGATCTCCTCGGCGCCGCGGATGCGGAACAGCGAGCGCACGGTGAGCAGGCGGCGGTCCTGCACGTTCACCATGTCGGCGAAGGCGCGGTACTTGTCCTTGGCGTCGCCGCGCACGGCGTGCTGGAGGGTCGCCACCGTCTCGGGCGTCCAGGCATGGTCCTCGCCGCGGATGCGGTAGGCATATTCGCCGCCCACGTCGAGCGAGAGCCGGTAGACCGGCGCGTCGGAGAAGGCGAGCTGGTGGCGCCGCACGGTCTCCTCGGCGATCTCGGCGAGGCCGACGCCCTCGATGGTGGTGGCGGTGCCGAAGAAATACTTGTCCACCAGTTCGGAGGAGAGGCCGACCGCGTCGAAGATCTGCGCGCCGCAATAGGACTGGTAGGTGGAGATGCCCATCTTGGACATCACCTTCAGCAGCCCCTTGTCCACCGACTTGATGAAGCGCTTGACGATCTCCTTGTCGTCCACCTCCTCGGGGATCTCGTCGCGCATGTCGACGAGGGTCTCGAAGGCGAGATAGGGGTTGATCGCCTCGGCGCCGTAGCCCGCAAGGCAGGCGAAGTGATGGATCTCGCGCGCCTCGCCGGTTTCCACCACGAGGCCGACCGAGGTCCTGAGGCCCTTGCGGATCAGATGGTGGTGCACCGCCGCCGTGGCGAGCAGGGCCGGGATCGGGATGCGGTCCGGCCCGGTCATCCGGTCGGACAGGATGATGATGTTGTAGCCGCCGTGCACCGCCGCCTCGGCGCGCTCGCACAGGTGCTCCACGGCCGTCGCCATGCCGGCGGCGCCCTTTTCGGCGCCGTAGGTGATGTCGAGGGTGCGGGTGTCGAACCGCTCCTCCATGAAGCCGATGGAGCGGATCTTCTCCAGGTCCTCATTGGTGAGGATGGGCTGGCGCACTTCCAGGCGCTTGCGCTTGGCGGTGCCCTCCAGGTCGAAGATGTTCGGCCGCGGCCCGATGAAGGAAACGAGGCTCATCACCAGCTCCTCGCGGATCGGGTCGATGGGCGGGTTCGTCACCTGCGCGAAGTTCTGCTGGAAGTAGCTGAACAGCGACTTGGACTTGTCGGACAGCACCGAGATCGGCGTGTCGGTGCCCATGGAGCCGACCGCCTCCTGGCCGGTGATGGCCATGGGCGCCATGAGGAGCTTGAGGTCTTCCTGGGTGTAGCCGAACGCCTGCTGGCGATCGAGCAGCGACACGTCGGTGCGCACCTCGCGCGCCTCCACGGGGCGCAGGTCCTCCAGCACCAGCTGGGTGTGCTTCAGCCACTCCTTGTAGGGATTGGCGCGGGCCAGCTCGGTCTTGATCTCCTCGTCGGGGACGAGGCGGCCTTCCTCGAGATCCACCAGCAGCATCTTGCCGGGCTGGAGGCGCCACTTGGTGACGATCTTCTCCTCGGGCAGGGTGAGCACGCCCATTTCCGAGGCAAGCACGATGGTGTCGTCGCTGGTCACCATGTAGCGGGCGGGGCGCAGGCCGTTGCGGTCGAGCGTCGCGACGATCTGGCGGCCGTCGGTGGCGACGATGGCGGCGGGGCCGTCCCACGGCTCCATGAGCGAGGCGTGGTACTCGTAGAAGGCGCGCCGCTCCTCGTCCATGAGCGGGTTGCCGGCCCACGCCTCGGGCACCAGCATCATGGCCGCGTGGGGCAGCGAGTAGCCGCCCTGCACCAGGAATTCGAGCGCATTGTCGAAGCAGGCGGTGTCCGACTGGCCCTCATAGGAGATGGGCCAGAGCTTGGAGATGTCGGAGCCGAACAGCTCCGAATCGACCGAGGCCTGCCGCGCCGCCATCCAGTTGACGTTGCCGCGCAGGGTGTTGATCTCGCCGTTGTGCGCCACCATGCGGTAGGGGTGCGCCAGCGGCCAGGCCGGGAAGGTGTTGGTGGAGAAGCGCTGGTGCACCAGCGCCAGCGCGCTCTCGAAGTCCGGGTCCGAGAGGTCGGGATAATAGGCGCCCAGCTGGTCGGCCAGGAACATGCCCTTGTAGACCAGGGTGCGGCAGGACAGCGACACGGGGTAATAGCCCGCCGTCGCCGGATCGTTGGCGCCGTAGACCGCGTTGGAGATCACCTTGCGGGTGACGAACAGGCGGCGCTCGAAGGCGTCCTCGTCGAGGCTGAGGTCGCCCTGGCCGACGAACACCTGCGCGTGCTCCGGCTCGGTCGGCAGAACGCTGACGCCGAGGGAGGAATTGTCGGTCGGCACCGCGCGCCAGCCGATGAGGGAGAGGCCCTCTTCGGCGAGCACCCGCTCATAGGTCGTGCGCACGATCTCCCGGCCCTTGGGGTCGCGCGGCAGGAAGATGTGGCCGACCGCATAGGTGCCGGGCTCGGGCAGGGTGAAGCCGAGGCGCGCCGCCTCCTTCAGGAAGAACTTGTGCGGAATCTGCACCAGCATGCCCGCGCCGTCGCCGGCGCGCGGGTCTGCGCCCACCGCGCCGCGATGCTCCAGGTTGAGCAGAATCTTGATGCCGTCCTCGACGATGCGGTGCGACTTGCGGCCCTTGATGTCGGCGATGAAGCCGACGCCGCAGGCGTCCCGCTCCTGCGCCGGGTCGAACAGGCCGAAGGGAGCCGGTCGGCCGATCATCGCCGCGCCTTTCACGGCGGCGGCGCCCTGAGCCACGCTCCCGTTCCGGCCTTCATCGCGATGCATCGATGCCATCTTCTTCCCTCTCCTCAACCGGCGCAGGGTGGCGACCCCGCGCGCCCGCGCGGACGCTGGTGGAGATGCCCCCTCCGGCGCCGCATTGCAACTTCCACGCCACCCGCGCGGAAAAGCACCCCGCTCGTTCAAGCGTGCGCTCACTCTCGGCTGCGGCACGGGGATAGGGCAGTACGACTTCCCTATCCAGTGGACCATGACAGAAAAACGGCGCGCTCACAAGCGCCCGGAGGCCGCCGCGGCGCACCGAATGTCCATTTATTGCGCATGCGGCGCCTGAGACGAAAGAACGGTACGGCACGAGCGCCCTCCGACGCAACGCCGTTTCAACCGGCCCGGAGCCGGGCGGGGCGACATCTGTTACATCGCGGCGGCTTCAGGCCCGATTGCGGTCCCACCGATGCCGCATTGGCCGGCTGTAGTTCGGTCCGGTCCGCCGTTCTGCCCCGCCGCGTCGCCGAAGCGCCAGTTTTCCGCTGGACAGCGCGCGCACAGCGAAGGTCGTCCATGCCGAAGTCCTCGATCCGTCCCGTTGCTCTCGTCCTTGCCCTGGCGGGGCCGCTGGCCTCGCGGCGCCGGCGCGCGCAGGTCTACTACCCCGCTCCCGTGCCCGGTCCCTATGCCGTCCCGCCGCGTCCCGGCTACGTGCTGCTGCCGCCCTGGGAGGTGCGCAACATCGTCCGCGGCATGGGCTACTGGCGCGTCTCCCAGCCGCAGCTGTCCGGCCGCATCTACAGCGTCGCGGCGGTGGACGAGGAGGGCCCGGTGGTGCTGCGCATCGACGGCTTCACCGGCCGGGTGATCGCGGCGCGCACCATCGGCGGCGGCCGCCGGGAGTGGTCGCGCCGCGTGCCGTGCCGCCGCCTTATCCTTCGCCCTATCCGCCGCCCGTGGTGCAGGCGCCGCCCGCCGCGCCGAAGCCGCCCAAGGTCGCCGCCCGTCCCACGGTGGTGCCGCTGCCGCCGCCCAAAGCCCCCGGAACTGATGGAAGCCTCGGCGCCGCCCGTGGCAGCGCCCCAGACTCCGGCTCCGGCTCCGGCT
>NZ_JBNFNU010000141.1:0-9899 GCF_057364445.1 Xanthobacter sp. BG11Y11_SDJG | reverse complement strand
CACCTCGCCGGCCTGTGAGGCGGGCCTCGCCGAGCGGCTGTGCGACGCGCTGGGCGGCCCGGCGCTGCGGCTCTATTTCTCCACCGACGTGCGCGGCGTCGAGATCGGCGGCGCCGCCAAGAACGTGCTCGCCATCGCCGCCGGCATCGTCGAGGGGCGCCGGCTCGGGGCCAGCGCCAAGGCGGCGCTGATCGCCCGCGGCTTCGCCGAGCTGGTGCGCTTCGGCCGCGCCTTCGGGGCAAAGCCGGAGACGCTCACCGGCCTGTCGGGGCTCGGCGACCTGATCCTCACCGCCTCCGGGCCGCAGTCGCGCAACTTCGCGCTCGGACAGGCGCTGGGCGCGGGCGCGGCGCCGCAAGGCAAGCTCGCCGAGGGCGCCTTCACTGCCAAGGTGCTGGTGGAGATGGCCGGCACCGCCGGCATCGACATGCCGGTGAGCGCGGCGGTCGACGCGGTGCTGTCCGGCCGGCTGACCGTGGACGGGGCCATCGACGCGCTCATGGCGCGGCCGCAGAAGGCGGAGGCCTGAGCCTCCGCCAGACGGTTCAGGCCAAGGCGCCGATCCGGTCGAAGGCGGCGCCCATGTCGGCGCGCACCGCGCCGTCCGCCGCCGCCGGCAGCATGAAATCCTCGCCGGCGCGGAACGCCGCCTCGCCGTCATCACGCGCCAGCGCGAGGCGCAGCGCGCCCACGAGGTCATAGACGCCCCAGGGCAGGCCGGAATCGTGCAGCGCCGATTGCAGCGCGCTCTGGACCAGGCCCCGCACCGCCCGGTGCGCGCCCGAGACCGGCACATCCTCCGCGCCGCCGCACAGGGCCGAGACGCACGCCTCCTTGTCGAACGAGGCGTGGCCCCGGCAGGCCATGGGCCGCACCGGATAGATCACGCACAGGCCCTCGGCGAGAAACGGGCATTCGCGCCCGAGCGCCATGGGATGGGCGGGCGCCTCGGCGGGGCCGGCGTCCGCGAGGCGGTCCCGCAGGTCCACCCCCGCCTTACGGAAGCCGCCGGCCATGGCGCGCACATAGCGCGCCACCATCAGCACCTCGGGCATGGTCGCCACCACCTGGAGCTGGCAGCAGGTGCCGCAGCCCTTGTGGCAGGCGAGCGCAGGCAGGCCCTGCGTCTCGGCCTCCACATTGTGCTCGAAGGAGCTGAACGCCTGCATCCACATGCGGTCGAGCAGATCGGGACGGCCGGCGAAGCGCGCAATGGTATCGCGGAAGGCGGCGCGCTGGGCGCGGAAGAAATCCGCCGGCCCCGCGCCGTCGGCCGTGTCGGACGAAGAGGTGGAGGCCATGCGCCGCTCCCGTGCGCGGCGCCGCCACGGCGCCGATCGGAAGACGGCTAAGCCGCGCCGCCGGCGCCGCATTGAGCGAGCGCAACGGCCGGCGGGCAAGGGGGGCAGCCGGGACCCGGCTCAGAAGCAGGTGAGCGCCTCGGAGAAATGCTCCACCTGGGGCGGACTCGCGAAATGCGGGCTGGCGAGGCGACGCCATTCCTGGAATTCCGGCGCGCCGCGGAAATGGACGGTGTGGTCCTCGACCGTGTCCCACTTCACCACCAGCACGTAGCGGGTCGGCTGCTCCACCGAACGCTGGAGCGCCAGGCCAGAGCAGCCGCGCGCCTTCTGGAAATAGGGGGCGGCCTCCTGCACGGCGGCCTCGAAGGCGGCTTCGCTGCCTTCCTTCACCTCGATCACGGCTCTCTCATAGACCATGCGTCTTCTCCCTGGCGCCCGTCGTCCGGCGCGCCGGTACCATAGCCCCGCGGTACGGCGAGGCAAGGCGCCGCCCCACGCCCCGGCCGACGGCAACGGCGCGACAGCGCAGGAGGAGAGCCGGGGCCCAGCGCAAGGATGCGCCGAAGGCGCTGCCAAAACCAACCGCCCGCGGACTTGGTGCCCGCTGCGCGGGAGTCCTGCGCTGGGCCCCGGCTCGGCGCTCCACCTGCGGTTTCGCTGGTCCGGGGCACGGCGGCGCCCTTGCCAAGCCTGGCCGGAGCCGGCAAGACGGAGGCCTTGCGATCCCGGCCGCCCGGCCGCCTTCTTGCCATCCACCTTTCAGCCGCGAGCGCGCCATGGCCCACTGGCTCTACAAGTCCGAACCGTTCAAGTGGTCGTGGGAGATGCAGGTGAAGGCCGGCGCGAAGGGCACCCACTGGGACGGCGTGCGCAACCACCTCGCCAAGCAGCAGCTGATGGCCATGAGGAAGGGCGACAGAGGTTTCTTCTACCACTCCAACGAGGGCAAGGAGATCGTCGGCATCGTCGAGGTCATCAAGGAGGCCTACCCCGACCCCTCCGACGCCACCGGCAAGTTCGTCATGGTGGATATCAAGGCCGTGAAGGCGCTGAAGACGCCGGTGACGCTCGCCGCCATCAAGGCCGAGCCGCGCCTCCACGAGATGGCGCTGCTGAAATATTCCCGTCTCTCGGTGCAACCGGTGAGCGACGCGGAATGGGACCTCGTCTGCGCCATGGGCGGCCTTTGAGCCGCGCGATCGCCGATCCCGACGCCTTCATCCGCGCCGAGACCCGCCTGCGCCCGGTGCCGCTGGTGCCGGAAATCTCGCTCCATGTGGCCGACGAGGCGGTGCCGATCTGGCATCGCACCGAGGAGGAATTGGGCGAGATGGGCCTGCCGCCGCCCTTCTGGGCCTTCGCCTGGGCCGGCGGGCAGGCGCTGGCGCGCCATGTGCTGGACCATCCCGGCCTGGTGGCGGGCCGGCGGGTGCTGGATTTTGCCTCCGGCTCCGGCCTCGTCGGCATCGCCGCCATGAAGGCCGGGGCGCTGAGCGCGGACTGCGCCGACATCGACCCGTTCGCGTGCGCCGCCATCGCCCTCAACGGGGCATCGAACGGCGTCGCGCTCACGCCGCGGGGCGCGGACCTGATCGGCGCGGACGCGGGCTGGGACGTAGTGCTCGCCGGCGACATCGCCTATGAGCGCGACCTCGCGGCGCGCGTGTTCGCCTGGCTGCTGGCGCTTGCGGCGCGCGGGGCGGTGGTGCTGATCGGCGATCCCGGCCGCTCCTATCTGCCGAAGGACGCCCTGGAGAAGCTCGCCGAATACAGCGTGCCGGTGACGCGCGAGCTGGAGGACATGGAGATCAAGCGCACCAGCGTCTTTCGGCCGCGCGCCTGACCCGGCGGGGAACCATCGCCGCGCCCGCGCCGTTGCCCCTGAAAACCCCAACGAGGAGGCGCGGCGATGGACGTTCACGAGATCTGGCGCAAGATGGCCAAGCAGCGCGACTGCATGCTGGTGGACCGCGACGGCGCGCGCCTGCGCGCGCGGCCCATGGCGCCGGTGGTGGAAGAGGAGGCGCGCGCCATCTGGTTCGTCACTGACCGCCGCAGCGCCAAGGACGACGAGATCACCCGCGATCCGCAGGTGTGCCTGACCTTCGTCGACCATTCGGACCACTTCCACCTCTCCGTGTCCGGACGCGCGCGCGTGGTGGAGGACCAGGCGAAGGTGAGGGACATCTGGTCCTCCTACATGGAAGCCTTCTTCCCCGGCGGTCCGGACGACCCGAACGCCATCCTTTTGAAGGTGGAGCCCGAGGCGGCGGAATACTGGGACGGCAAGGGCGACATCGCCAGCGCTTTCGAACTCGCCAAGAGCATGGTCACCGACACGCGCCCCGATCTGGGCGACAACGCCAAGGTCCGCCTCTGAGGCTGGGCGCCGGGCGTTCGCCGTCGTCCTCCGACTTGATCGGAGGACCCATATTGCGGCCGGGCGCGCAGCGGGAAGGTGCATGGATGCTCCGATCAAGTCGGAGCATGACGGCGGTTTGGGGTGTCCGCCGCCATCGGCCCCTCACCGCCGTCATCCCCCGGCTTGTCCGGGGGATCCACCCAGCGACCGGGCCTGCGCTCCGTTTCCGGCCGCCCGCTGGCGGCCCGGTGGATGCACCGGACCAGCCGGGGCATGCGGCCGTCTAGGGAAAACGCGGCGGGCTCTCGCCCCCGTCGTCCTCCCGCTCCCTACGCCTTCCGCGCGACCGCCGCGGACACCGCCGCCACCAGCCAGCCGAGGATCATCAGCGAACCGCCGAACGGCGCGCTGCCGCCGAAGAGCTTGACCTCCATCAAGGCGCGGGCCGCGAGGTCGCCGGAAAAAAGCAGGCCGCCGAGCGCGATCAGCGCGGCGGCGACGGCGAGCACCGTGCGTCCCCGCCCGAGCTGGAGCGCCACGGCGACCAGGCCGGCGACGGCAGCGGCATCGAACAGCAGGAAGTGCGCGGCGGTGAGAAGGTTCTCCCCGCCTCCCACATGGGCCGCGGCCGCAGCCGCGGCGACGCCGGCCGCACCCATCAGGCCGGCGACGACGAGAAGAAGGCGGGTGGAAAGGTCCATGAGCACGCCTCGCAGAGGTTGGACGGGGACTTTTCTCTATAGGACCACGCGCGGTGCGGGGCACGCGCGCGCCCTGCGGCATGGCGCTTCAGGCGGCAGGCCGCGCAGCCGGGGCGACGAAGGGCTATAAACCCAAAGTCTGCCTCGCGGTGCCTTGTGGAGGCGCGGGCTCGTCACCATAATCCGCCGCAAGAATGCGCGGCTCAAGCTGCGCCAGTGCACAGGCGGGCTTCAGCCCGTGTCAGGGAGGCAAAGGCCATGTCCGACAAGGTGTATGACGTTCCGGCCGCGTGGGCGCACAAGGCCTATGTGGACGATGGCAAGTACAAGGCCATGTACGCGGCCTCGGTTCAGGACCCGAACGCCTTCTGGGCCGAGCACGGCAAGCGGATCGACTGGTTCCACCCCTTCACCAAGGTGAAGAACACGTCGTACGATCCCGGCCACGTCTCCATCAAGTGGTTCGAGGACGGCATCACCAATGTCGCCTACAACTGCGTCGATCGGCACCTCGAGGCGCGCGGCGACCAGGTGGCGATCATCTGGGAAGGCGACGACCCGTCTGAATCGAAGAAGATCACCTATCGCGAGCTGTCGGGCGAGGTGAACAGGTTCGCCAACGTGCTGCGCAATCGCGGCGTGGAGAAGGGCGACCGCGTCACCATCTATCTGCCGATGATCCCCGAGGCGGCCTATGCCATGCTCGCCTGCGCGCGGCTCGGCGCCATCCATTCCGTGGTCTTCGGCGGCTTCTCGCCGGACAGCCTCTCGGGCCGCGTCTCCGATTGCGGCTCGAAATGCATCATCACCGCCGACGAGGGCCTGCGCGGCGGCCGCAAGGTGCCGCTGAAGGCCAATGTGGACGCCGCCATCAACCTCCTGCCGGCCGACAGCGTGGACCACGTGGTGGTGGTGCGCCGCACCGGCGGCGCCGTGGACATGACGCCCGGCCGCGACGTCTATTACGACGAGGCGGCCGCTCTCGTGACCGACGAATGCCCGGCCGAGCACATGAACGCGGAAGACCCGTTGTTCATCCTCTACACCTCCGGCTCCACCGGCAAGCCGAAGGGCGTGCTGCACACCACCGGCGGCTATCTCGTCTATGCGTCCATGACGCACCAGTACGTATTCGACTATCACCCTGGCGAGATCTACTGGTGCACGGCGGACGTGGGCTGGGTGACCGGCCACTCCTACATCCTCTACGGGCCGCTCGCCAACGGCGCCACCACGCTGATGTTCGAGGGCGTGCCCAATTACCCGACCGTCTCCCGCTTCTGGGAGGTGATCGACAAGCATCAGGTGAACATCTTCTACACCGCCCCCACCGCCATCCGCTCGCTGATGCAGGCGGGCGAGGAGCCGGTGAAGAAGACCTCGCGCGCCTCCCTGCGCCTGCTCGGCTCGGTGGGCGAGCCGATCAATCCCGAGGCGTGGGAGTGGTACCACCGCGTGGTCGGCGACGACCGCTGCCCGATCGTCGACACCTGGTGGCAGACCGAGACCGGCGGCATCCTCATCACCCCGCTGCCGGGCGCCATCAAGCTGAAGCCCGGCTCGGCCACGCTGCCGTTCTTCGGCGTGATGCCCGAGGTGGTGGACGCGGAAGGCAAGGTGCTGAGCGGCGCCTGCGAAGGCAATCTCGTGATCGCCGACAGCTGGCCGGGCCAGATGCGCACCGTCTATGGCGACCATGAGCGCTTCGAGCAGACCTATTTCTCCACCTATCCCGGCAAGTACTTCACCGGCGACGGCTGCCGTCGTGACGCGGACGGCTATTATTGGATCACCGGCCGCGTGGACGACGTGATCAACGTCTCCGGCCACCGCATGGGCACCGCCGAGGTGGAGAGCGCGCTGGTGGCGCACCCCAAGGTGTCCGAGGCCGCCGTGGTCGGCTTCCCGCACGACATCAAGGGCCAAGGCATCTACGCCTATGTGACGCTCATGGCGGGCGAGGAGCCCACCGAGGAGCTGCGCAAGGAACTGGTGGCCTGGGTGCGCAAGGAAATCGGCCCCATCGCCTCGCCGGACCTGATCCAGTTCGCGCCCGGCCTGCCCAAGACGCGCTCGGGCAAGATCATGCGCCGCATCCTGCGCAAGATCGCCGAGGATCAGTTCGAGAGCCTCGGCGACACCTCGACCCTGGCCGACCCCGGCGTGGTGGACGACCTGATCTCCAACCGCCAGAATAAGCGCACGGCGGCTTAGGACAGTTCGAACGCGAACGCCTCGGCGCGCAGCAGTCGCGCCGAGGCGCGCTGGGCGCGGGACAGGATGCGCGTCGCCAGCTTGTCCGAGGGGCGCCATCGCGGCGCGCCGGCTTTCCGAGCCGGCGGGCTGCGACGGCACCGACCTGTCCCATGCGCAACCGCCGGCGCAGGGACGCAGCGATCAGCTGGGGACGAGCGCATCGATGACCCGACAGGCCCTGAACGAACCGGCGGAACTGCCCGCGGAGCTCGACCGCTGGAATTGGGGAGCGTTCTTCCTCAATTGGATTTGGGGCATCGGCAATTCGACCTGGATTGCCCTGCTCGCTTTGATCCCCCTGGTCAACATCGTCATGATGGTTGTCCTTGGCCTGAGGGGTAACCGCTGGGCCTGGCGCAACCGCACGTGGCGCAGCGCCGATCAGTTCCGCCGCAGCCAGCGCGCCTGGGGCATCGCTGGGTTGATCTTTTGGATCGTCTCGATCGGAGCCTTCGGCGGCCTGTTCTTCGGCCTGCAGGGCCTTCTGAAGGGCAGCGATGCCTATGCGATGACCATGAAGGCCGTTCAGTCCGACACCGAAGTCGCCCGCGCCCTCGGTCCGGAAATCCGCGACAGCTTCTGGATCAGCGGCCAGGTGGCCGTCAACCAGAACGGCACGGGTTCGGCGAGCTTCAGCATTCCGATCCGCGGCGAGAAGGGATCGGCACAGGTGATCTCCCAAGCGACCCGAGAGGGTGGCCGCTGGACCATCCGGCAGCTCATCGTGGATGTCGAGGGTCAGCAGAAGCCCATCGTCATCATCCGGAACGGCCGGCCGGGCGGCATGGGCGCCTGAACCCTGGCCGGCGCGGTCAGACGGCGTGCGCGGGCAGGGCCGGCGTCTCCAGCACCGCGGCGGGGATCTCCTCCATGGCGTCGAACAAATGGTCGGGCCGCGCCGCCTCCAGCACGTCGCGCCGCATATAGCCCCAGGAGACCGCGGCGCAGGCGATGCCGGCGCGCCGGGCGGCGGTGATGTCGCGCGTCTCGTCGCCGATGCACAGCGCCTCGCGCGGCGTCACGCCCTGCTGTGCCAGCACGCGGGCGAACTTGCGCGCCTTGCCGAACAGCGCCGCGCCGCAGGCGAACTGGTCCACCCGGCCCGAAATGTCGGGTCCCAGCACGTGGCGCACCGTCTCCTCGCCGTTGGAGGAGACCACGGCCATCTTCACCCCCGCCTCGTCCAGCGCGGCGACGATGGCCTCGGCGCCGGGAAACAGGCGGAACGTGTCCTTCTCGCGCTCGGCGCGCTTCCTCAGATGGCGGGCGATCAGCGGCACCTTCCAGCGGGCGATGGCGAGATATTCGAGCAGCTCGCGCGCGTCGAGCCCGCGCATGAAGTGCGTCTCCTCCGGCACCGCCCGGCGGAAGCGGAAGCGGTCGGCGGTCGGATTCACCACGGTGGTGAACCAGGGGAAGGTGTCCGCGAGCGTCCCGTCGAAATCGAAGATGACGAGCCGGTAGACCGGTTTCGGCGGCAAGGCGGTGGCGATCTCCATAGGTCGGAAGATGGCGGCTTCGTCTCGCCGGGACAAGCGCGCAACTGCATGCAATACCGAAATTTATGCGGCAAATTGCTCAATTTTTGATCGATATGTTCAGGCGCCTGGCAGACCTGCGGCGCAGGGCCACACCAACGCATTGAAAATATAAAGACTACAATTGGCATGCCGGTTGCACAAAGGGGTGTCGAGTTGGTGGCTAGGGTTCCGGCGTCCCCTGAGCGGGGGCGCGGCTGGTCCGAGAGCTGCCACCACGCCGGGAGACATCCGGCGCGGGTGCACGGCGGGACAAAAGCCCGGGAGACCTCAGTGGCCAAGGAATTGGCGGCACTGGTCTCGCCAATTCCCAATCGTTCGACGCGAACCGAAGGGGAATTTCATGCGCACGCCATTCTCGATCCAGCACCGTCTCAAATCCTGCGCCGCCGGCCTCCTCTGCGCGCTCGCGCCTGGCCGGCCTCGTGCTCGCCGCGCCGCCGGGCGCACGCCGCGCCGAAGAAGGAATTCAAGGTCGCCTGGTCGATCTATGTGGGCTGGATGCCCTGGGGCTATGCCGCCGACGCCGGCATCGTCAAGAAGTGGGCCGACAAATACGGCATCAAGATCGACGTGGTGCAATTCAACGACTACGTCGAGAGCATCAACCAGTACACCGCCGGCGCCTTCGACGCGCTCACCGTCACCAACATGGATGCGCTCTCGGTGCCGGCGGCGGGCGGCGTCGACACCACGGCGGTGATCGTCGGCGACTTCTCCAACGGCAATGACGCGGTGATCCTGAAGGGCAAGAAGGACCTCGCCGCCATCAAGGGGCAGAAGGTCAATCTGGTGGAGTTCTCGGTCTCCCACTATCTGCTCGCCCGCGCGCTCGACACGGTGAAGCTGCGCGAGCGCGACGTGAAGGTGGTGAACACTTCCGACGCCGACATGGTGGCCGCATTCAAGACCAAGGACGTGACCGCGGTGGTCACCTGGAACCCGCTGGTGTCCGAGATCCTCGCCGACAAGGGCGCGCACAACGTGTTCGATTCGTCGAAGATCCCCGGCGAGATCATGGACCTCATGGTCGCCAATACCGAGACGCTGAAGGACAACCCCGACTTCGGCAAGGCGCTCGCCGGCATCTGGTACGAGACGACCGCTTTGTTCACCGCCGACACGCCCGAGGGCAAGGCCGCGCGCGAGGCCATGGGCAAGGCTTCCGGCACCGACCGCGCCGGCTTCGAGGCCCAGCTCGCCGCCACCAAATTGTTCGCCAAGCCGGCCGAGGCGGTGGCGTTCGTGCGCTCGCCCGCGGTGGGCACCACCATGGACCTGGTGCGCAAGTTCCTGTTCGCCAAGGAGCTGCTCGGCTCCGGCGCCAAGTCCGCCGACGCGGTGGGCATCGCGCTTGTCGGCGGCAAGGTGCTGGGCGACGCGAAGAACGTGAAGTTCCGCTTCACCGATACCTATATGGGCATGGCCGCCGACGGGAAGCTGTGAGAGGCGGGCGCACTTCCGCGCCCCGGACAAGCGAAGGCGCAGCCTGAGCGCTGATCCGGGGCCCAGCGCACGACTCCCGCGCAGCGGGCAAAACCCAGGGCGGTCGGGGTTCAGAAGCGCCTTCGGCGGTTCCTTGCGCTGGGCCCCGGCTCTCCTTCCGCTGACGCTCCAGTCGGCCGGGGCACGGGGGCACCGAAAACCGCCGTCCGTCCGGCTTGGAAGGGGCGGACGTGGGGGGCCTCCCCTCTCCCCTTGCGGGAGAGGGCTGCCGAGTGCAGCGAGGGCGGGTGAG
>NZ_JBNFNU010000140.1:0-9979 GCF_057364445.1 Xanthobacter sp. BG11Y11_SDJG | reverse complement strand
AGTCGGCGCGCGTGATCGCCGCCACCAGCGACGAGCGCGGGCGCGGTCGCCGTGGCGGCGGGCGCCCACGCCGCGCTCACCTATGGCGAGGCGTTCCGCGAACGCTTCCAGGCCCTCAATGAAGGGCGCGACGCGGACGTGATCGTCGATCCCGTGGGCGGCGCCTTCGCCGAAGCCGCCGCGAACCTTCTGGACTGGGACGGGCGCTATGTGGTGATCGGCTTTGCCGGCGGCACGGTGCCGAGCTTTGCCGCCAACCGGCTTCTGGTGAAGAACCGCGCGGTGCTCGGCCTCTCGCTCGGCCATTATCGCTGGCGCAAGCCGCACGTGCTCGCTAGATCGGCGGAGCGCGTGCTGGCGGCGATCGCCGGCGGCGCCCTCGACGGGCCGCTCACCATCGTGGACGGCCTCGGCGCGGTGCCCGAGATTCTCGGCCGCATCGCCGCCCGCCAGCAGTTGGGAAAGGCCGTGGTGCGCCTATGACGACCGGGACGACGACCGAAGGGCACGCGGACGATCTGGTGCTCACCGAGCGGCGCGGCGCCGTGCTCCTCCTCACCCTCAACGAGCCGAAGCGCCGCAACGCGCTCTCCCTCGGCCTGCGCGAGGCGCTGCACGACCGCCTCGCCGAGGGCATGGAGGATGCCGCCGTGCGCGCCATCGTGCTCACGGGGGCCGGCGGCACCTTCTGCGCCGGCGGCGACATCTCCATCATGAAGCCGGGCGCGGGCATCGCCAGCCGCGACCGGGTGGAGCGGCTCCAGCGCATCACGCGCCTTCTGGTCGGCGGGCCGAAGGTGGTGGTGGCGGCGGTGGAGGGCCACGCGGCCGGTGCCGGCCTCGGCCTCGCGGCGGCGTGCGACATCGTCGTGGCGGCCGAGACCGCCCAGTTCGTTCAGCGCCTTCGGCCGCATCGGCCTGATGCCCGACATGGGCGCGCTGTGGACCCTGCCGTGGCGCATGGGTCCGGCGCCGACCCGGCGCATGGTGTTCCTCGGCCAGGCCTTCTCCGGCGCCGAGGCGGCCGGAAACGGGCTGGCCGACATCGCCTGCCCGGCCGGCACAGCGCTGGCGGTGGCGCTGGCGCGGGCGCAGGAGATCGCCGACGGGCCGACGCGCGCCTTCGGCCTCGCCAAATCCATGCTGGCGCGCCACCCGGCTACACTCGACACCTTCCTGCGCGCGGAGGCGGACGGCCAGGGTCTGCTCTTCACCTCCGACGATTTCGCGGAGGGGCAGAAGGCCTTCTTCGAGAAGCGCGCGCCTGCCTTCAAGGGCACCTGAGGGCGTTCCAGGCGCCGTGTCGCAAGCCCGACACGGCGATCCCG
This sequence comes from Xanthobacter sp. BG11Y11_SDJG, assembly GCF_057364445.1. Classification (NCBI taxonomy): domain Bacteria; kingdom Pseudomonadati; phylum Pseudomonadota; class Alphaproteobacteria; order Hyphomicrobiales; family Xanthobacteraceae; genus Xanthobacter; species Xanthobacter sp. BG11Y11_SDJG. Next base: position 8,651 of record NZ_JBNFNU010000140.1, on the reverse strand, counting down.
CGACAGTGCGGAAGCCCGGCCGACGCATGCAGCCACGGTGCTGGCGCGCATATTGCCTGAGCCATGAGCGAGGGCCGCCCGCCCGCCGGCGCGGCCCGACCGCGCGCGGAAAGGCTGCCCCATGACCGAACTCTTCGCCATCTGCTCCACCTGGGAGGTGGATGACGGCAGCGCCCGCGGCTTCGTGCTGGCGAAGCGCGACGCGGCCGGCGCCATCGTGCGCTGGCCCATCCTCGTCACCCGCAAGGGCAACAATTTCTACGGCTTCGAGAATGCCTGCCCGCACGAGGGCGGCCGGCTCGACACCGTGCCCGGCGAATTCCTGGACGAGGAGGGCAACTTCCTCACCTGCGGCAAGCACAACGCCCAGTTCGACCTCGACACCGGCCACTGCTTCATCGGCCCCTGCCAGGGCCAGGCGCTCACGGCGATCCCGCTGATCATCGACGACGGCGACATCTGCCTCACCGGCGTCGACCTTGCCGACGAGGACGGCATGGACATCGAGGATCCGAACGCGGTGCCCGAGGTGATGATCACGGGCGATTGACGGCGCTCAGAGCGAGACGGCGTCGTGGATGGCGCGGCAATGGCGCACGAGGTTCGCGTTGGCGTCCACGAACGCCTTCAGGGGCGTCGGGATATCGTAGAAGAAGATGTTGGCGATGAAGCCGTAGATGGCCGCATCCAGGCTGGTGGGCGCCGGGCCGAACACGAAGCCCTCGGCCGGCACAAGGCGCGCCAGCACGCCGAGGTCCTTCAGGCCGCGCGCATAGGCATCGGGCGGATCGTAGCGGCCGATGCCCTGGAAATGGTAGCGCTTGGCGTTGAACTCCTTCGCCGCAAGGAGGTCTTCGTCGGTCAGGCGCGGGTGCTCGCGCTTCAGCGCCGCGGCGAACAGCGGCCAGAAGGCCTCGTCCTTCCAGCGCGAATAGGACATCACCCAATAAAGGTCGTCCAGCAGCCGCAGGACGAGTAGCGCCATGTCGCGCTGGGCGGGGGTGAGGCCAGCGTCGAGCGTCACGCCGTACTTGCGCGTCGCATGAGCGATGATGGCCTCGCTGTCGCCGATCCGCGCGCCGTCGTCGGTGGCATAAGGCAGCTGGGCGCGCGGCGCCTGCGAGGCGTCGAACAGGTGCTCGTGCACGAACGGCACGCCGGCGAGCCTCAGGAAGGCATAGACCTTCAGCCCGTAGCCATTGTTGTCGGCGACGCCGAAGAGCGAGGGGTAGGAATAGAGGGTGAGCATGGGGGCGCTTGGGTTCGGAGCAGTGGGGCGAAGGATGGCCGGACCGGGCGGAAAATCCTAGACGTCAATGTCGGGCCGCGGGACTTAGGAGGCAACCGCTTGCATTGCGGCGCGCAACCGGTCGGCGAGAGCGGCCTCTTCGATCTCGCCCGACGCCAGAGCCAGCCAAAGCGTCACGGTCTCTGCATCGTCCATTGCGAGGCGAAACCCGTTGAGATCGAGAAAAAGTTCGGTGATGACGAACGAGGTCCGCTTATTGCCATCGACGAAGGGATGATTGCCGCAAAGGCCGAACGCATAGGCCGCTGCAAGTGCCGCCAAGTCCGGTTCTCCGTAGGACAGCAACTGGCGCGGGCGGGCGAGCGCGGATTCAAGCCCGCCTTCGTCGCGGATGCCGCTCGCGCCCCCATGCTCCGCCAATTGCTCGCTATGCACCGCGAGCAGCACCGCCTTGCTGATCCAGCGCGGCTCCCGCACCTTATTTCGCGAGTTCGCGCAAGGCATTGCGCCGCCGCTTCATGATCCGGCGGGCGGCCTCCATCTGCTCCTCGAACTCGGGATCGTAGGGCGTGATCCTATAGCCGTCGGGTGTCTCCGTGAGATAGAGCGTATCGCCCTGCCCCACCTTCAGCCGCTGGAGCACTTCCTTAGGGATCACCGCCCCGATCGAGTTTCCCACCTTGGCGAGCTTCAATGCGACCATGACGACCCTCGTCGCGAGCCGTTCGTATGAACGCATGTATGTACACCGAGCGTAAAGACCAAAGCAATGGATCGTCCGCTTGGTCCGGGCCGTCGGTGGGCCGGGGCAAGGACGCGCTCCGGCACGGGCGCCGCGGAGAACGAGCTTATCCGGTGGCCGCCTTCGCACGCTGCGCCGCGCCGATGATCAGGCAGGCGAGCGGGCGCGGACCGAGTTCCGCGGCCAGCGGCGCCTTAAATTCGAGGTCGAGCGGGTGGCGGGCGCCGTAAATGTCATAGAGGAGTTCCAGCAGCAGAACCGATGTGCTGACGAGCGCGGTCTCGAGGTCATCGCCCGCTTCGCTCATGCGCTGGAAATTTCCTGCGGTGCCGCCTTGCTCGAACCCCTCCTGCGTCAGGCGGCGCACCTGGTCCGGCTGGAGCTGCAGCGCCCTTTGAGGCCCAGAGAGGCCGGAGGCCACCTCGCACAGGATCTGACTGTCCCCCGCCAGCAGCATGCACTGCACGTAGCTCTGCGCGCGCCCCTTCACGGATGCCACAAGGAAGCGATCCTGCGCCGCCGGATGCTGATGGATCGTCCACAGACGCATCATGAACTCGCACAGGCCGGCCTTGATGAACGCTTCGCGGTCCATCGCCCGGGCGTCGTCGCTTTGCATCAACGCGGCCAGGAGCGTGAGAGAGCGCACCGCGCCTTTGAGGCGATGGCCGAATGATTTCAACGCCAGCATGCCCCGCCCCCGGATCGCGCCGAAACAAAAGTTCACTCTTTGTTCTTATAAAGACAACCCATCAAAGATGGGTTGTCAAGGCTCTCAGCTACACCCGGTCGTGCTCCCGCACGTGTCGCACTTCAGGCACGTGCCGTTGCGCACGAGCGTGAAGTTCATGCACTCGGGGCAGGCCTCGCCCTCATAGCCCTTGGCGCGGGCTTCGGCCCTCGCCTCGGCCTTGCGGGCGGAGGCGGACCAGGGGAGCGACTTCTCCATCAGCTCTCCACCGCCGCCTCGATCTCCTCCGGTTCGGGGGCGGGATCGAGCAATTGGGTGGTCTCGCTCTTGAGCGCGGTCGCGCCGTCGGTCCAGGCGCGCAGCACGGTGACGTTGTCGCCCGCCCCGCGCGGCTCGCCGCCCGGCTGGGTCGCAAGCAGGCTCACGGTCTTGCCGCGCACCAGGCCCTTGGAGACCACGCGCGCCGCCGGATTGGCCGGCGCCTTGCCCTCGTCCACGCCCTTGCCGAGGGCGTCGAAGCCGGTCTCGGTCAGGTCCACATGGCCGAGGTCGCTGCGGCCGAGATAGCTCACCGCCAGTTCGCGGAACACGTAGTCCAGCATGGAGGTGGCGTACTTGATGGTGTCGTTGCCCTGCACCGGGCCCGCCGGCTCGAAGCGGGTGAAGGTGAAGGCGTCCACATACTCCTCCAGCGGCACGCCGTACTGGAGGCCCAGCGAGATGGCGATGGCGAAGTTGTTGAGCAGCGAGCGGAGCGCCGCGCCCTCCTTGTGCATGTCGATGAAGATCTCGCCGAGGCGGCCGTCATCGTATTCGCCGGTGCGCAGATAGACCTTGTGGCCGCCCACCACCGCCTTCTGGGTGTAGCCCTTGCGGCGGTCGGGCATCTTCTCGCGCTCGCGCACCCGGTGCTCGACGATGCGCTCCACCACCCGCTCGACGATCTTCTCGGTGACGGCGGCGGCGCGCGCCGCGTTCGGCTGGGCCACCAGCGCCTCGACCTGATCGTCCTCGTCCTCGTCGTCCGCCACCAATTGGGCGTTGAGCGGCTGGGAGAGCTTGGAGCCGTCGCGATAGAGCGCGTTGGCCTTCAGCGCCAGGCGCCAGGAGAGGAGATAGGCCGCCTTGCAGTCGTCGACGCTCGCCTCGTTAGGCATGTTGATGGTCTTGGAGATGGCGCCCGAGATGAAGGGCTGCGCCGCCGCCATCATGTGGATGTGGCTTTCCACCGAGAGATAGCGCTTGCCGATGCGCCCGCACGGCGAGGCGCAGTCGAACACCGGCAGGTGCTCGCGCTTCAGATGCGGGGCGCCCTCCAGGGTCATGGCGCCGCAGACGTGCACGTTCGCGGCCTCGATCTCGCTCTTGGCGAAGCCGAGGAAGGCGAGCAGGTCGAACTTCGGGTTCGCCAGTTCCTCCGCCGGCACCTTGAGCGCCGAAGCCAGGAACTCCTCGCCGAAGGTCCAGCGGTTGAAGGCGAACTTGATGTCGAAGGCGGTCTTCACCGCCGCTTCCGCCTTCTGGATCGCCTGATCGTCGAAGCCCTTGGCGCGCAGGGTCGTGTGGTTGATGCCGGGCGCCTGGGCGAGCGAGCCGTGGCCCACCGCATAGGCCTCGATCTCGGCGATCTCGGCCTCGCCGTAGCCGAGCGCGCGCAGCGCCTCCGGCACGGCGCGGTTGATGATCTTGAAGTAGCCGCCACCGGCCAGCTTCTTGAACTTCACCAGCGCGAAGTCGGGCTCGATGCCGGTGGTGTCGCAGTCCATCACGAGGCCGATGGTGCCCGTGGGGGCGATCACCGAGACCTGGGCGTTGCGGTAGCCGTGCGCCTCGCCGAGTTCCAGCGCCTTGTCCCACGCCGCGGTGGCGGCGGCGACCAGGCGCGCGTCCGGGCAGGAGGCGTGGTCGAGCGGCACCGGGGCGACGGACAGCGCCTCGTAGCCCTCCGCAAGGCCGTGGGCGGCGCGGCGGTGGTTGCGGATCACGCGCAGCATGGTCTCGGCATTGGCGCCGTGGGCCGGGAACGGGCCCAGCTCCTTCGCCATCTCGGCGGAGGTGGCGTAGCACACGCCGGTCATGATGGCGCTGAGCGCGCCGCAGATGGCGCGGCCCTGCGGCGAATCGTAGGGGATGCCGGACGACATCAGCAGCCCGCCGATGTTCGCATAGCCGAGGCCCAGCGTGCGGTACTCGTAGGACAGCTCGGCGATGCGGCGCGAGGGGAACTGCGCCATCAGCACGGAGATTTCCAGCACCACGGTCCACAGCCGCACGGCGTGCTCATAGCTCGCCACGTCGAACTGCTTGTCGGCATCCCGGAACTGGAGAAGGTTCAGGGAGGCGAGATTGCAGGCCGTGTCGTCCAGGAACATGTATTCCGAGCACGGATTGGAGGCGCGGATCTCGCCGCCCGCCGGGCAGGTGTGCCAGTCGTTCACCGTGGTGTGGAACTGGATGCCGGGGTCGGCGCAGTGCCAGGCGGCGGCGCCGATCTTCTCCCACAGCTCGCGCGCCTTCACGGTCTTCGCCAGCTTGCCGTCGGTGCGGCGGATCAGGTTCCAGTCCGCATCCGCCTCCACCGCGCGCAGGAAGTCGTCGGTGACGCGCACGGAATTGTTGGAGTTCTGGCCGGCGACCGTGATGTAGGCCTCGCCGTCCCAGTCGGTGTCGTAGATCGAGACGTCGATGTCCTTGTAGCCCTGGCGGGCATACTGGATCACCCGGCGGATGGCGGCGTCGGCGATCGCCACCTTGCGGGCAGCCTTGATCTCGCGCTTCAGCGCCGGGTTCTTCTCGGGATCGAAGCAGGCGTCGCCCTCGCCCTCGCAGTTCACGCAGGCCTTCATGATGGCCTTGAGGTGCTTGGCGTTGAGCTTGGAGCCGGTGACGAGCGCGGAGACCTTCTGCTCCTCGATCACCTTCCAGTCCACATAGGCCTCGATGTCCGGATGGTCGGCGTCCACCACCACCATCTTGGCGGCGCGGCGCGTGGTGCCGCCGGACTTGATGGCGCCCGCCGCGCGGTCGCCGATCTTGAGGAAGCTCATGAGGCCGCTCGAGCGCCCGCCGCCGGACAGCTTCTCGCCCTCGCCGCGCAGCGCCGAGAAGTTGGAGCCGGTGCCGGAGCCGTACTTGAACAGGCGCGCCTCGCGCACCCACAGGTCCATGATGCCGCCGTCATTCACCAGATCGTCGCTGACCGACTGGATGAAGCAGGCGTGCGGCTGCGGGTGCTCGTAGGCCGAGGTGGAGGCGGTGAGCTCGCCGGTCTTGTGGTCCACGTAGAAATGGCCCTGGCCCGGCCCGTCGATGCCGTAGGCCCAGTGCAGGCCGGTGTTGAACCATTGCGGCGAGTTGGGGGCCGCCATCTGCATGGCGAGCATGTAGCGGTGCTCGTCGAAGAACGCCTGGGCGTCGGCCTCGGTGTCGAAATACCCGCCCTTCCAGCCCCAATAGGTCCAGGTACCGGCGAGCCGGTCGAACACCTGCTTAGCGGAGGTCTCGCCGACGAGGCGCTCCTTCTCCGGCAGCGCGGCGAGCGCGGCCGCGTCGGGCACCGAGCGCCACAGGAAGGAGGGAACGGAATTCTCCTCCACCTTCTTGAGGCGCGCGGGCACGCCGGCCTTGCGGAAATACTTCTGCGCAAGGATGTCGGAGGCCACCTGCGAGAATTGCGCAGGCACCTCGATGCCCTCCTGGCGGAACACCACGGAGCCATCGGGATTCCTGATCTCGCTCACGGTCTCGCGGAAGGGGATGTCCGCGTAGGGGGAACGACCCTCTTGCGTGTAGCGGCGTTCGACGCGCATGACCGGTGCTCCTTCGGCTCGCCCCCCGCACGGGACGGGCAATGTAACAAGTGAATATGGCGGCCGTGACGAGGCCACGACGCGACGGGACTGCGGGTACAGCGCCGCGCGCCGTCCCGGGACAAGGACCGCAGTGTTCGGAAGAACGGGGCGTCCTCTTCCGGCCTTCGGCCGATCGGGAATGCCCGCCGCTCAGGAGATGAACGCTAGAGCGAGTCTCAGCCTTCCGTCAAACACTGTTTCGCCTTGATCTAGGGTCGGCAGGTGCCGTTACCCACTATATATGGTGCGCGCCCGCCCGTTAATAAACCCCTAACGGCCTTGGCTTTCCGCCCGTTGCCGGCTCCATGACGCTCCGATCACGGCCCGTGGGAGGGCGCAAGATCATCACCATCATCCACAGCTTGGGGACGGCGCGGCGTGTGCATCCGCGGCACGCCGGTGCCATCGATCGCACGCCGGTCCGCGCACGCCTCACACGCTCTCGGCGTAGCGCTCGTAGGCCACTTCGACGGTGTTGATGTGGGCGCGCATGGCGGTGGCGGCCTCGGCCTTGTCGCCGCGCAGGATCGCGCTCACCACCCGGTCGTGCTCCAGATAGGAGAGCGCGAGGCGGCCCAGATTGCGGAACTGGGCGCGGCGGAAGGGCTGGAGCCGCGCCCGCGTCGCCAGCGTCAGTTCGCTCAGATAGTCGTTGTGGGCGCCGGCATAGAGCGTGGTGTGGAAGCGCTCGTTCAGCACCGTGTAGCCGGCCTGGTCGCCGCGCCGGGTCAGGTCGGCCAATTCGGCGTGGATCGCCTGGAGGTGGGCGCGCTCGGTGGGCGTCATGTGCACCGCGCTGAGGCCGGCGCACAGCGCCTCCAGCTCCGCCATCACGTCGAACATGCCGCGCAGCCGCTCGAGCGAGGGCTGGGCGACGAGGGCGCTGCGATGGGGCCGCGCCTCCACCAGCCCGGAGGCGGCGAGATCGCGAATCGCCTCGCGCACCGGGGTGCGGGACACGCCGTAGCGCTTGGCGATGTCCACCTCCTCCAGCGCCGTGCCCGGCGCGAGGCGGCCGCGCACGATGTCGTCGGCGATCTGCAGGCGCAGTTCCTCGGTGCGCGTCACCGCGCGCCGCGCCCCGCGCCTGCGGCGCGGCGCCGAAGCGCCCTCAGTGGCGGCGGATGACGATGCAAGGCTCATGGATCAAGACGCTACCGGGATTCTGCAACAGGGTAAAAGTCTGCAATCGCCCCTAAGGGCTGCCCGCCGGCAGCGCCGAGACATGGGCCGCCACCACGCGCCAGCCCTCGGCAAAGCGCACCCAGGTCTGCTGCTGGCGGCCGACGCGCCCGCCGTCGCTCTCGCGCCGGAACATGGTCGAGGCCACGGCGAAGTCGCGGCCGAACGTGGTGATGACGGTGCGCTCCAGCGTCCGGGCAAGCCCCGCCGCGCTGCGCCCCTTGCGGAAGGCGCGGATCTCCTCGATGCCGTAGAGATTCTCCCCGCCGCCATAGCGGACGGTGCGGGGGTCGGCCCGGAAGAAGCCGTCCAGCGCCTCCACGTCGTTGGCGACCAGAGCCGCCTCGTAGCCCGCGAAGGCCGCCTCCACCTCCGCCTTCACCTCGGGAATGTCGATCTCCACATCGCTCTCCTTCACAGCGCCGCCACTACAGCGCCGCCACTCTTGCGGCAGCCGCGCCCGCATCCTGAAGCGCCTTGGCGACGCGCAAGGCGAGGTCCTCCCGCCAGGGCGGGGCGATCACCTGGACGCCGAGCGGCAGGTGCGCCGAAGGCCCGTCGTCCAGCCACACCGGCGCCGCCACCACCGGCAGGCCGATGAACGAGATGGGCTGGGTGTAGAGCCCGAGGTTCGGGCGCACCAGCAAGGTCTCGCCGTCGAGCACGAAGGTCTTCTGGCCGATCTTCGGCGCCCGGCACGGGGTTGCCGGGGCGAGGATCACGTCGCAGGTGGCAAACAGCGCCAGCATCTCCTCCCGGAAGCGGCGGCGGAAGCGCTGGGCGGCGTCCACCCAGGCGGCGGGAATGGCAAGTCCCGCCAGCAGCCGGTCGCGCACCGCCGGGTCGAAATCGCCGGGCCGTTCGGCGAGGCGGCGCAGATGGAGGCTCGCCCCCTCGGCCGCCGTGGTCACATAGGCCGCGGCGCGGGGCACGGGC
>NZ_JBNFNU010000139.1:0-9998 GCF_057364445.1 Xanthobacter sp. BG11Y11_SDJG | reverse complement strand
CACGGCCGCCGCTCCCGCCGCCGCTCAGAACGCCGGCGCTCGCCGCGCGCCCGGCGCCGAGCAGGTGAAGGCCCTGTTCGAGGCCGGCACCTACGAGGAAGTGCCGCTCGACGGCATGCGCAAGACCATCGCCCGCCGCCTCGTGGAGAGCGAGCAGGTGACGCCGGTCTTCTTCCTCACGGTCGACTGCGACATCGACGAGCTGATGGCCCTGCGCGAGCAGGTGAACGCCGCCGCCGCCAAGGACAAGGACGGCAAGCCGGCCTATCGCGTCTCGGTGAACGACTTCGTCATCAAGGCCATGGCACTGGCGCTCCAGAAGGTGCCGGCCGCCAACGCGGTCTGGGCCGAGGACCGCATGCTGCGCATGAAGCACTCGGACGTCGGTGTCGCCGTGGCGCTCGACGGGGGGCTCTATGCCCCCATCGTCAAGAAAGCGGAGCTGAAGTCGCTCTCCGCCATCTCCAACGAGATGCGCGACCTGGCCCAGCGCGCCCGCAACAAGAAGCTGAAGCCGGAGGAATATTCCGGCGGCTCCACCTCGGTGTCGAACCTCGGCATGATGGGGATGCGCAACTTCACCGCCATTATCAACGCGCCGCAGTCCTCCATCCTCGCGGTGGGCGCCTCCGAGCAGCGGGCCGTGGTGCGGGGCGGCGAGGTGAAGGTCGTCACCCAGATGACCACGACGCTGACCTGCGACCACCGGGTGATGGACGGCGCGCTCGGCGCCGAGCTGCTCAGCGCGTTCAAGGGTTTCATCGAGAAGCCCATGTCCATGCTGGTGTGACGGCCGCCGGCGGGACGGCAATGCGGGCCGGGGCGGGGCAGATCAAATCGCGCCGCCCGCCCTTCGTGTAGCAGCAGCGTCACGGCGCCCGAAGGCGCCCGAACGCCAAAGCGAAGAGACAGACATGAGCCACACGCCCCACGAGCTTGCCGCCGACTTCCCGGAGTACGCGGAGAAGATCAGCGCCCTGAAGCAGTCCGACGCGCACTTCGCCAAGCTCTATGACGAGTATCACGAGGTGAACCGGAAGGTGCACCGCGCCGAGACCGACGTGGAGCCCACCGGCGACGAGGAGATGGAGGCCATGCGCCGCGCGCGCATGAAGCTGAAGGACGAGCTGTACGCCATCCTGGTGAAGTGACGAGAGCGGGAGCGCCGCCCGCGTGGCGCTCCCGGCCCAAGGCGGCGCGAGCGAAAGGGCGCGAAGGCAGAAGACCGCATGAAGCTCTATCTGGCCGGCCCGGAAGTGTTTCTCGACGACGCCCGAGAGATCGGCCGGCGCAAGGTGGCGCTGTGTGCGCGATACGGCTTCGAGGGGCTGTTTCCGCTGGACGGCGACCCGACCCTCGACGCCGCCGCCGGCGCCCATGCCCGGGCGATCTTCGAGGCCAATCTCGCGCTGATGCGCGCCGCCGACGCGGTGCTGGCGAACCTCACCCCGTTCCGCGGCATCAGCGCTGATCCCGGCACCGCCTTCGAGGTGGGCTACGCCTTCGCGCTCGGCAAGCCGGTGGCCGCCTATTCCAACCTGCCGGGCGAGCTGAAGCACCGCGCGCACGGCGCCATCGGCCCGGCAGCGCAGGGGCCGGCGAGCCTGATGGCGGACGGCCTCCACGTGGAGGATTTCGGCCATTTCGACAATCTCATGCTGGCGGAAGCGCTGGAGGCCTCCGGCCTGCCGGTGATCCAGGCGCACAGCCCCGCCGCCGATCCGTTCCGCGACCTCGCTCTGTTCGAGCGCGCCTTGGCGGCGCTCGCCGGGGCGCGCGATGCCGGCCGCCTCGCGCGGCTTCCTTTCCATCCAGAGCCCGCCGAAGCAAGGCGCGGCGAGGAGACGACCCATGGCTGAGACCTACGACATCATCGTCATCGGCGGCGGGCCGGGCGGCTATGTGGCCGCCATCCGCGCGGCGCAGCTCGGCTTCAAGACCGCGGTGGTGGAGAAGAGCCATCTCGGCGGCATCTGCCTCAACTGGGGCTGCATCCCCACCAAGGCGCTGCTGCGCTCCGCCGAGATCTACCACTACATGGAGCACGCAAAGGATTACGGCCTCTCCGCCGAGAAGATCGGCTTCGACGCTGCCGCCGTGGTGAAGCGCTCGCGCGGCGTCTCCTCCCAGCTCGCGACCGGCGTGGGCTTCCTGCTGAACAAGAACAAGGTAGATGTGATCTGGGGCAAGGCCACCTTCACCGCCCCCGGCAAGCTGAAGGTGGAGGCGGCCCAGAACCCGCCGAAGAACGCCAAGGGCGGCGGCGACTATTCCGCCAAGCACATCATCGTCGCCACCGGCGCCCGCCCGCGCGCGCTGCCCGGCCTTGAGCCCGACAAGAAGCTGATCTGGACCTATTTCGAGGCCATGGTTCCCGAGAAGATGCCCAAGTCCCTGCTGGTCATGGGCTCGGGCGCCATCGGCATCGAATTCGCCTCGTTCTACCGCACCATGGGCGTGGACGTGACCGTGGTGGAGGTGCTGCCGCAGATCCTGCCCGTGGAGGACGAGGAGATCGCCGCCATCGCCAGGAAGCGCTTCGAGAAGCAGGGCATGAAGATCATGTCCGGCGCGAAGGTCTCTGGCGTCACCAAGCAGGCCGACAGCCTCACGGTCCATGTCACCGACGACAAGGGCAAGGCGCACGACATCACCGTCGACCGCATGATCTCGGCGGTGGGCGTGGTGGGCAATGTGGAGGGCCTCGGGCTCGAGGCCATGGGCGTGAAGATCGAGCGCGGCATCGTCGTCACCGACGGGCTGGGGCGCACCAACGTGCCGGGCGTCTACGCCATCGGCGACATCGCCGGCCCGCCCATGCTGGCGCACAAGGCCGAGCATGAGGGCGTGATCTGCGTCGAGACCATCAAGGGCCTGCACACGCACCCCATGGACAAGCTGAAGATCCCCGGCTGCACCTATTGCACGCCGCAGATTGCCTCCGTGGGCCTCACCGAGAAGAAGGCGAAGGAAACCGGGCGCGAGATCAAGGTGGGCCGCTTCCCCTTCATCGGCAACGGCAAGGCCATCGCGCTTGGCGAGCCGGATGGCCTCGTGAAGACCGTGTTCGACGCCAAGACCGGCGAGCTGCTCGGGGCGCACATGGTGGGGGCCGAGGTGACGGAGCTGATCCAGGGCTTCGTCATCGCCATGAACCTCGAGACCACCGAGGAAGAGCTGATCCACGCGGTGTTCCCGCACCCGACGCTCTCCGAGATGATGCACGAGAGCGTCATGGCCGCCTACGGCCAGGCAATCCACGTCTGAGGAGGGGGCGCGCCCCGCGTTCACGTCTCCCGGTGCACGCCGGGGGATCGCTGGCAGGGAAGCTCTCCTCCAGCGCCTCGTCGAGGCGGCCCGCCATCTCCTTCTGCGCCTCGGCCTCGGCCTGGTCGCGCTTCAGCGCGATGATCTGCGTCAGCAGGCCGTCGCGCCGCGCCGCCAGATCGGCGATGGAGCGCCCCGCGGCCGCCTCGATCACGCCGCGCACCAGCTGCGCCTGAAGCTCGGGCGTCATGTCCGGCGTGCCGAGGTCGGCCCACCAGCCTTCCACCGCCGGCAGCAGGTGCTCCAGAAAGTGGGCGAGGCCCCCCTGGCCGCCGCCCAGATGGAAGGTCATGTGCTGGCCCATCAGCGCCCAGCGCAGGCCCGGCCCCTCAGAGACCGCGGCGTCGATGTCCTCCAGCGAGGCGACGCCCTCGGCGACCAGATGGATCGCCTCGCGCCACAGCGCCGCCTGGAGGCGGTTCGCCACGTGGCCCTTCACCTCCTTGCGCAGTTCGATCGGGCGCTTGCCGATGGCGGCATAGAAGGCCATGGCGGTGTCCACGGCCGCCCGCCCCTTCGGGCCGTTGCCGAGCACCTCCACCAGCGGGATGAGGTGCGGCGGGTTGAAGGGATGGCCGATGACGCAGCGCTCCGGCCGGGCGCACTGCTCGCTCATCCGGCTCAGCAGCAGGCCGGAGGTGCTGGAGGCGATCACCGCATGGGGCGCCAAGACCGCGTCGAGCTGCCGGAGCAGAGGCTGCTTGATCTCGTAGCGCTCGGGGGCGTTTTCCTGCACGAAGTCGGCCCCCGCCGCGGCCTCCTGAGGGTCGGCGGCGAACCGCCAGGCAGTGGGATCGGCGGTGGGCAGGGCGCCGAGCTGCTTCAGGGTCGGCCATGCGGTGTCGATGAAGCGCTGGGTGGCCGCCTTGGCGCTCGGGGCGGGGTCGCTCACCGTCACCTTGAGGCCGCGCGAGAGGAACAGCGCCGCCCAGCTGGCGCCGATGGTGCCGGCGCCGATGACGGCGACGCGGCGGATGTCCGAGGCGGGGAACATGGCAAACTCCTTGCGGCGCGGCGGCCGGTTCAGCGTGGCGGCCGGTTCAGCGCGGGACTTGGGCGAGCAGCTCGCGCATGCCGAGCCAGGCGATCTCGACGCCGATGGCGAACAGGATGAAGGCGAACAGCCGCACCAGAACGTTGGTGCCGTTCTTGCCCAGCACCCGCTCCAGAGTGGGCGCCTCGCGGAAGGCGAAATAGACGATCAGCGCCACCGCGATCAGCCCGGCCAGGGCGCCGATGAGGCTGGAGAGCGATTCGACGAGGTCCACCTGCCACGTGGGCTTGTGGGTGGCCGAGAGCGCGATGGTGGTGGCGATGGAGCCCGGCCCGACCGTGAGAGGCAGGGTGAGGGGGTAGAAGGCCTCGTTCTGCGCCTGCGTCTCGCTCAGCTCCTGGCTCGCGGTGCGGTCCGCCGGCTCGTCGCCCTGGTGCAGGATGCTCCAGCCCACCGCCATCACCACCGCGCCGCCGGCGACCCGCAGCACCGGCAGGCTGACGCCGAAGAACAAGAGGATCTGCGCGCCGAACAGCAGCGAGCCGAGCAGCAGGATGAAGCCATAGATGGCCACCTGCCGCGCCACCTGCTCGCGCACCGTGGGCGAGCACTTGCGCACGAAGTTCAGGAAGATGGGCGCGCTGCCGAGCGGATTGACCACCGGGAACAGGGCCGCGAACACCATGACGAAGATGTTGACGGCGTTGGACACGTAGCTCACTTCGGGCCCCTCCCGAGCGCGCGCCTCAGGCACGCCTGCCCCACCCGGCGTCCTTGGTAGCGCGGCCGCGCGCGCGGCGCGAGCCCCCGCGCTCAGGCCTCCACCCGCTCCCAGCCCTGGGGCGAGAGGCGCTCCTGCGGCAGGAAGCGGCGCTTGTAGTCCATCTTCTTCGAGCCCTGGACCCAATAGCCGAGATAGACGAAGGGCAGCTTCATCTCCCGCGCCCGCGCCACGTGGTCGAGGATCAGGAAGGTGCCGAGCGAGCGGTGCGCCACGTTCGGGTTGTAGAAGGAATAGACCATGGAGAGCCCGTCGCTGAGCACGTCGGTCAGCGCCACCGCCATCAGATCGCCCGTGCCGCGGCCGAGGATGCGGCTGTCGGGGCCGGCCTTGCGGTATTCCACGAGGCGCGTCTCCACATGGGTGTCCTCTACCATCATGGCATAGTCCAGCACGCTCATGTCCGCCATGCCGCCGGAGCCGTGGCGGGCGGTGACGTAGGAGCGGAACAGGCCGTATTGCTCGGAGGTGGGCGTCGGCGCCTTCATGGCGCGACCAGATCGGCATTGTCCGCCAGGACCCGTTTGAAGGAGCGGCTCTCCACGAAGTCGTCCACGCAGATTCGCACCGAGACGCAGGCCCGGCACCCCTCGCAGGCGGGGCGGTAGGCGATGGACTGGCTGCGGCGGAAGCCGCCCTGGGTCAGCACGTCGTTGAGCGCGCCGGCCCGCTCGCCCACGAGGTGGGTGAACACCTTGCGCTCCTCCCGCCCCGGCAGATAGGGGCAGGGGGAGGGCGCGGTGAGGTAGAATTGCGGTGTGTCGCGCGGGTGCTCGCTCACGGTCTTACGCCTCGAACCCCCACAGCATCGCCGGAGCTTGCGGCGGGGTCAAAGGCGAAGGCACGGTTGCGCGCACTTTTCAGCGCCGGCGCCGCAGCAATGCGGCGCGGCTTTCGTTGTTCACCACCACGGTGCCGACGAGGAAATCGTGCAGCAGCCGGCGCCGGTCGTTGAACAGCGCCACCAGCAGCACCAGCGGCGTGCCGACCGTGATCGACACCCAGAAGCAGACGGCATGCACCGCGCCGAGCAGCGAGTAACAGGGCGCGCCGTACCAGGTGCGCATTTCGAGGTCCATGAGTCGCATGCCGAGCGTCGCCGAGGCCGGGGAGCCGAGCGTGATGGCGTTGTAGACCAGCGCCCAGATCACGAAGGCCGGCCCGAGCAGCGGGAACAGCATCCAGCCCAGGCTCAGCGTGACGATGCCGAACACGAAGATGAAGATCGCCAGCAGCACGATCGGCCCGATGATCATCAGCGCATCGACGCAGAAGGCGACGATGCGGCGCGACAGCACGCCGTCGAAATATTCCGGCTGCGTCACAGGATCGTAGGCGTGCGGGCGGGACCCGTCGGACACGCCGATGCGGGGCGGTTCGCGGGTCTGGCTCGACGGGTCGCTCATGGCGCCAAGGCTCCTCGGCCCTGGATGGGCCATAACGGGAACGTGGGGTGCCGCGCCTGCCAGCGCAAGGGCTCGCGGCAAGCAGGGGCGGCAAGGGCGGCGCGCGCGCCTACCAGCGATGCCGCCGGCGCCGAGCCGCTGCACAGGCAGGCCTTCCGCTTCCAGCGCCGCCTCGATGGCCTGGGCGTGGGCCTGGTCGCGGGTCTCCACCGTCAAATCGAGGCGCGTGCCCTTGGCCGGCACGTCGAGGAAGGTGCGGCGGTGATGCACCTCCAGGATGTTGGCGCCGAGCTTGCCGAGCAGCGTCGCGATGCGCCCCAGCATGCCCGGCCGATCGAGGATGGTGAGACGGAACGAGACGATGCGCTCCTCGCGCTCCAGCTCCCGCAGGAGGATGCCGGCGAGCATGCGCGGGTCGATGTTGCCGCCGCACAGGATCAGGCCGACCGTGCGGCCGGCGAAGCGCTCCGGCTCGGTGAGGAGCGCCGCGAGGCCGGCGGCGCCCGCGCCCTCGGCGAGGGTCTTCTGGTTGGTGAGGAAGGCGTTCACCGCCCGCTCCAGCGCGGTCTCGTCCACCAGCACGATGCTCGGCACCAAGGCGCGGATGATGGTGCGGGTCAGGGTGCCCACATTGTGGACCGCGATGCCCTCGGCCAGCGTCGGCCCGCCGCACGGCCGGGCGATGCCGGTGAGCGCGCTCCACATGGCCGGGTAGAGCGCGGCCTCGACGCCGACGATCTCGGTCTGGGGCGAGCGGCCGGCGAAGGCGAGCGCCACGCCGGAGGCGAGGCCGCCGCCGCCGATGGGCGCCAGCACCGCGTCGAACTGCGGCCCGTCCTCGATCATCTCCAGGCCGATGGAGCCCTGGCCGGCGATCACGTCCCGGTCGTCATAGGGATGGACGAAAACGCGGCCCTCCTCGCGCGAGATGCGCTCGGCCTCGTTCTGGGCATCCGCCACCGTGTCGCCGAACAGCACCACCTGGGCGCCGAAAGCCTCGGTGGCCATCACCTTCACCTGCGGCGTGGTCTCGGGCATGACGATGGTGGTGGAGATGCCGAGCCGCGTGCCGTGGCAGGCCACCGCCTGGGCGTGGTTGCCGGCCGACATGGCGACCACGCCGCGCCGCGCCTCCTCGGGCGACAGGCGGGCGAGCTTCACCAGCGCGCCGCGCTCCTTGAACGAGGCGGTGACCTGGAAGTTCTCGTACTTCACCCACACGTCGGCGCCGGTGAGGGCCGACAGGCGCGGCGCGCGGAGCGTCGGGGTGCGCAGGATGGCGCCGGCGAGCAGCGGCCGGGCCGCCTCCACGTCCGCGAGGGTGACCGGCAGGCCGGCATCGGCGGGGGCTTTCACGGACATGGCGTTTCCTTCGAGGCCGCTCAGGCGGCGGGCGGCCATCTGAAGGGAAAAGCGTTGCCATTGTCCATATGGCGTGGGCCGTATGGCCGCTGCGCGGCGCACATTGGAGCGGCTCCGGACGGCATCCGGAAACGCGAAAGGGGCGCGGCCCGACGGCCGCGCCCCTTCCCAGAAGGCAGAAGCCCGTCGCGCGCTCAGCGGCGCTTGGACATGGCGATGTAGTCGCGCTGGGTGGCGCCGGTATAAAGCTGGCGGGGACGGCCGATGCGCTGGCTCGGGTCCTCGATCATCTCCTTCCACTGGCCGATCCAGCCGACCGTGCGGGCGAGCGCGAACAGCACGGTGAACATGGTGGTGGGGAAGCCCATCGCCTTGAGCGTGATGCCCGAATAAAAGTCGATGTTCGGGTAGAGCTTCTTCTCGACGAAATAGTCGTCCGAAAGCGCGATCCGCTCCAGCTCCACCGCCACGTCGAGCAGCGGGTCGTCCTTGATGCCCAGCTCCGCCAACACCTCGTGGCAGGTGCGCTGCATGATCTTGGCGCGCGGATCGTAGTTCTTGTAGACCCGGTGGCCGAAGCCCATGAGCCGGAACGGGTCGTTCTTGTCCTTGGCGCGGTTGATGAATTCCGGGATGCGGTCCACGTGGCCGATCTCGGAGAGCATCTTCAGCGCCGCCTCGTTGGCGCCGCCATGGGCCGGGCCCCACAGGCAGGCGATGCCGGCGGCGATGCAGGCGAAGGGGTTGGCGCCCGACGAGCCGGCGAGGCGCACCGTGGAGGTGGACGCATTCTGCTCGTGGTCGGCATGGAGGATGAAAATCTTGTCCATCGCCTTGGAGAGCACCGGGCTCACCTTGTAGTCCTCGCACGGCACAGCGAAGCACATACGCAGGAAGTTCGAGGTGTAGTCCAGGTCGTTCTTGGGATAGACGAAAGGCTGGCCGAC
Organism: Xanthobacter sp. BG11Y11_SDJG; assembly: GCF_057364445.1. Lineage (NCBI taxonomy): Bacteria > Pseudomonadati > Pseudomonadota > Alphaproteobacteria > Hyphomicrobiales > Xanthobacteraceae > Xanthobacter > Xanthobacter sp. BG11Y11_SDJG. The sequence goes on along the minus strand of NZ_JBNFNU010000139.1, from coordinate 1,181 downwards.
CGAATACTTATAGGCCATGGCCGCCAGCGTCGGCATCTTCGCGATCATGCGGATCGAGGCGATGAGGCGCTGCTGCGGGTCGGAGATGTCGGTCGAGTCGTGGTAGAAGGCCGAGAGCGCGCCGACCGAGGCCACCATGATCGCCATCGGGTGGGCGTCGCGGCGGAAGCCCTGGAAGAAGCGCGTCATCTGCTCGTGAACCATCGTGTGACGGGTCACGGAATAATCGAAGTCCGCCTTCTGCGCGGCGGTGGGCAGTTCCCCGTAGAGCAGGAGATAGCAGGTCTCCAGGAAGTCGCCGTTCTCGGCCAGCTGCTCGATGGGATAGCCGCGATAGAGCAGCACGCCCTCGTCGCCGTCGATATAGGTGATCTTGCTCTCGCACGACGCCGTGGAGGTGAAGCCGGGATCGTAGGTGAACATCCCGGTCTGCCCGTAGAGCTTGGCGATATCCACCACGTCCGGACCGATGGTCCCCGCGTGGATGGGCAGTTCCCAGCTCTTCTCCCCCACGGTCAGCGTCGCTGCCTTGGCCCCGGTGTTGGTGGCGTCCATGGCTTCCTCATCCTTCGGGCGGACTGGCGCCCTTGCGTGAGCCCCGCGGCGGCGTTCGCGCATGCGAAGTCGCCTCATCGCAGTCCTAAACCCTCCCCATTCCTGCCGCAAGCGTGACCATGGTTCAGGAACGGGCAGCGAGCCTGGACTGAGCGATTTCAAGCTCTTGTGGGGAGTTCACATTGTAGAACGGGTCGTTTCCTGTGGCGGGCCAGTCGATTGCTGCGCCGCCGAGCAGGTCGAGCACGACGCCGACCCGGCGTTCGCCCGTCTCCAGCAGGAGGCGAAGCCGGTCGCGCAGCGCAACCGGCCACAGCGCGATCACCGGATGGCGGCGTCCCATCGAGGCGGCGCAGGCCGGCCCGCCGCCGTCCGGCAGGCCCGCAAGGAGGCGCTCCGCCAGGTCCACCGGCAGGAACGGCGCGTCGGCGGGCGCGGTCAGGAGCAAGGTTGCAGGCGGGTCCGCGGCGATGAGATCGAGCCCGGCGAGGACGCCGGCGAGCGGACCCGGCCTTCCGGGCAGGGGTCCGGCAGCACCGGCAGGCCGAGGGGGCGAGCGCGTCGGCATCGTTGCCGCTCACATAGAGCCGGGCGACCTGCGGGCTGAGGCCGCGCGGCGACATGGG
>NZ_JBNFNU010000138.1:0-10004 GCF_057364445.1 Xanthobacter sp. BG11Y11_SDJG | reverse complement strand
CGGCGCGTGCTGGAGGCGGGCCCGCGCCCGCCTGCTGTTCGGCCGGCGTGCCCTTCACCTTCATCCCCGTGCGCGACCGGGCCGCGCTCGCCCGCATCCGCCTCGACGGCGCGCTGTGGCAGGCGGAGATCGCCGAAGGACCGGCGCCGCACCTCTACGCTTTGACCATGGAGGATTGGAACGCGGACACGGTGCTCGCCGCACGCATGTTCGCGCCCGCCATGGGCATTGCGGAGGACCCGGCCACGGGGGTCGCCGCGGTGGCGCTCGCGGCCTATCTCGCCGGCCTGCGGGACCTGGCCGAAGGCGAGAGCCGCTTCGCCATCCGTCAGGGCGAGGACATGGGACGCCCGAGCCTTGTGGAGCTGAGCGTGGACGTTGCGGGCGGCCGCATCACCGGCGTCCATGTGGGGCGGCGGGGCGGTGCGCATCGGCGGCGGCGCCCTCTCCCGCGCCGCGCTGGCCCGCCGCGCCGGCTGAGGACGCGCCGATCCCATAAAGTCCTCACGTCATCCCCCGGCTCGTCCGGGGGATTCACTTCGCGCCCGGGCCGGCGCTCGGGATTGGGTCGCAGCGCAAACGGCAGAGTAGATGCCCCGGACAAGCCGGGGCATGACGGCGCGCGTGATTCAAACGGCGCTCTGACCGTTCGAGAAGGCGAGCCCGATTCGCCGTTTGGCGGGCAACCCGAACGCTGGGTTCCCCGCGGCGTGCCGGCCAGCGGAACCTCCTGCGATCGAAGAACATTTCCTGCCCCCGCACAGAAGGCGCCTTGACAGGTGCGGCGTTCTGGCCTATCTCTTACTTATTGATCAATAGAACGAGGTCTCCCATGGAGCAGCCCCTGTTCAAGACCATCATGTCCTCCTTCCCCACCGGGGTCTCGGTGGTGACGGCGCTCGATGGCGAGGGCAATCCGCGCGGGCTCACCTGCAGCGCCGTGTGCTCGGTGTCGCTGGAGCCGGCCATGCTGCTGGTGTGCATCGGCAAGGGGTCCGGCACCCTGCCGGTGCTGCGCGAGCGCGGCTCGTTCGTGGTGAACTTCCTGGCGGAGAATGGCGGCGAGGTCGCCTATGCCTGCGCCTCCCGCACGGCGGACAAGTTCGCCGGCCTCGCCTGGCGGCCCTCGGAGCGCGCGCACGGCGCGCCGATCCTCGCCGACCATGCGGTGGCCTATGCGGAATGCACGGTTCACGAGCTGGTGGATGCGGGCGACCATCTGGTGGTCATCGCCAAGGTGGAGGACGGCGCCGCGTTCGAGGCGCGCCATCCGCTGGTCCATGCCCGCGGGCGGCTGGCCCAGCTCCACAAGAGCGCCGCGCAGGCGGCCTGAGGCTCAGGAGGCGCGCTTGACGCGGCGGCGCGCGGCGGCATCCACCGGCACCGGCGCGGCACCGGCGGTGCCCGGCGGGTCCTTGAAGGCGCCGCCGCCGAGAATGTCCATATAGGCGCTGGCGATCTCGTCGGCGCCGAGCGCGCCGTCGGGCTTGTGCCAGCGCAGCACCCAGTTGGTCATGCCGATGATGCCGAGGGCCAGCATCTGCAGGTTCACGGCGCGCATCTCCCCGGCGCGGGCGGCGTCCTCGATGATGGCGCGGATCTGGCGGTAATACTCCTCCTCCATCTCCGCGAGGCGCCCGGCGTGCTGGGCCTCCAGCTCCACCCGCTCGCGCAGGAAGATGGTGAAGAGTTCGCGCTGCTTCAGCATCATGTCGATGTGGCGCCGCACGATCTCGCCCAGCTTCTCGCGGTTGGAGAGCGGGCTCTGCGCCACCTCGGCCGCCATCTCGCGCAGCTGGCGGACCGGGCGCACGATCAGTTCGCCGAGAATCTCCTGCTTGCTGCCGAAATAATAGTAGAGCGCCGCAGACGTGGTGCCCAGCTCGCGGCCGATGTCCTGGATCGTGCTGGCGCGATACCCCTTGTCGGAGAACACCGCGGCCGCGGCCATGAGAACCTCTTCCCTGCGTCCCCGGTTTGATTGCTCTTCCACAGTCATTCCTGAATTCCGCACGGTTGAAGGTCTCGCCGCTCGGGAGGCTCGACGCGAGGTTATTACGCCCGATCACGTCCCGAAAGCAAACAAGGCCCGCTCCGGATAAATACGGGGTGAGGGGGCGCGCGGACCTATGGCCGCAGCACGATCTTGCCCGCAGCGCCCTGCTCCAGCGCCGCGAACGCGGTCGCCGCCTCGGCGAGCGGCAGCACCCGCGCCACCGGTGGGCGCAGGCCGCGCGCCGCGCAGAAGGCGACCAGTTCCTGAAGCTGCGCCCGCGAGCCCATGGCGCTGCCGACGATGGACAGGTCCATGGTGAACAGCCGGGCGATGTCGACGCTCGCCCTATAGCCCGTGGTGCCGCCGGGCACCACCATGACGCCGCCGCGCTTGAGGCATTTCAGCGAGTGGTCCCAGGTGGCGGGGCCGACCGAATCCATCGCCGCGTCCACCCGCTCCGGCAGCCGGCCGCCCATCTCCAGCGCCGCGTCGGCGCCGAGGGAGAGGGCGAAGGCGCGCGAGGCGTCGGTGCGGCCGGTGGCGTAGACCCGCAGCCCCGCCGCCTTGGCGAGCATGACGAGGGCGGTGGAGAGCCCGCCGCTTGCCCCCTGCACCAGGATCGCGCCGCCCGCGCGCACCTGCGCCTTCTCGAACAGCATGCGCCAGGCGGTGAGCCAGGCGGTGGGCAGACAGGCGGCCGCCTCGAAGCTCAGCGCGGAGGGCTTCGCCACCACATTGGCGCGGGGCACGCAGACGTGTTCGGCGAAGGTGCCGTCATAGCGGCCGGAGAGCACGCCGAAGGCGGGCTCCGCGATCAAGGGATGGAGGATGACTTCCGCGCCCTCGTCCGTGATCCCCGCCGCATCCATGCCGAGGATGCGCGGCAGGTCGGCTTTGGAGAGCCCGGCGCCGCCGCGCTGGCGCATGGCCTCGCCGCCCTTCAGCGACCACAGGTCGTGATGGTTCAGCGAGGCGGCGACCACCTTCACCCGCACCCAGCCCTGCGGCGGCTCCGGCAGAGGCCGCGGGCCGACCTTCAGCCCGGCGAGCGGGCGGTCGGCGTCGAAACGGTCCGCAAAGGCGGCGAGCATCTGTGTCACCGACGGCCGATGGGCGCCGCGAGGATCGCCTCCTCCTTGCGGTCGTACATGCCCTCAACGAGGTCGTGGAACGCCTCGCGCACCACGCGCCGCTTCACCTTCTTGGCCGAGGTGAGGGCGTCGGCGACGCTGTCCAGCGGCTGGGGGATGATGCGAAACTGCTTGACCTGGAGCACCCGGCCGAAGCCCGCATTGGCGCTCGCCACCTCGGCCGCGATCAGCGCCTCCACCTGCGGCGCCGCGGCAAGCTCGGCATAGGTGGAAGCGGGCAGTCCTTCGTCGCGCGCCCAGCGGGCGGTGCTGTCGCGCTCGATCTCGATCAGCGCCACGAGGTACTTCTCGCCCTGGCCGAACACCACCGCCTCGGAGATGTACGGGCTCAGCTTCATCGCGTTCTCGATCTCGGCGGGGTTGATGGTCTTGCCGCCGGCGGTGGAGATGGCGTCGTTCTTGCGGCCGACCAGGCGCAGGTCGCCGTCTGCCGTGCGCTCGGCGATGTCGCCGGTGTGGAACCAGCCGTCCTGGAGCGCCTTTTCCGTCGCCTCGGGCTGCTCCCAGTAGCCGGAGAACAGCATCGGCGACTTGAACAGGATCTCCCCGTCCTCGGCGAGCCTGAGGTCGCTGTCGGGCTGGTTGTCCATCAGCCGGCCGATGGTGCCGGGCTTGGGGAAGGGCCGCTGCTGGTAGCACACGGCGCACGCCGCCTCGCTGAGGCCGTAGGCCTCGCGGATGTCCATGCCCCAGATCGCCCACAGCGCGGCGACGTCCATGGGCATCATGGCCGAGCCGGTCTGCGCCCGCGCCACCCGGTCGAGCCCCGACCGTGGCGCGCAGGCGCCGGAACAGGGTGCGCCGCGCGAGGTCGAGCAGCATCACGCGCCAGCGCGCCGAGGGCACGCCGCGCCAGTACTCGTCCACCACGCGCCGGCCGATGCCCATGGCGAGGCGGTGGGCCAGGCGGTCGAGGGTGGAGCCCTCCTGCTGCTTCAAGGCCAGCTGCACCGCGATCTTCTGGTAGAAGCGCGGCGTCATGCCGATCACTTCGGGCCGGGCGCGGCGGAACACCTCCACCAGCTCGGCCTTCTCCGGCGCGAAGTGCGGCTGGAGCTTCGATACCAGCGGCACGATCTGCGTCACCATGGCGGAGGAGACGTGGGCGGTGGACAGGAACGCCACGTGCACGTGCGGGCGCTGGCGGATCGGCGGGAAGCGCATCACCCACTGCTCGCCCACCAGCAGCCAGGCCTTGTGGGTGTACATGACGCCCTTGGGCCGCCCGGTGGTGCCGGAGGTGAAGATGATGCGTGCCACGTCCGAGCCCTGGCCGCGGTCCACCATGGCGTCGAACAGCGCCGGGTCGGCGGCGAGCGCCGCGGCGCCGATGCGCCTGAGCTCGGCGAGGGTGATGATGCGCGCATCCGCGTCCGGCGGCGCGAGGCCGTCCACCTCGCCTTCCATCTGCACGAACAGGCGCACCGGGCCGAGCGGCTTCGACGCGCGCAGTCCGCATTCCAGGTGCGCGCGCTTCTGGCCGAAGAACACCATGGGCCGCGCATCGGCGATGACGTGCGCCACCTCCTGCCAGGAGCTGATCTGGTAGATGCCGACCGTGGTGCCGCCCGGCACCAGCGCGCCGAAGTCGCATTCCACCCATTCCACCGTCGGCTCGCCCATCACCGCCGCGCGCTCGCCGCGGCCGAAGCCGAGCGCGTTCGAGCCCGGCGCCGATCTCGGCGACGGCGTGCCGAAGGCGCGCCAGCTGACCGGGCGGAATCCCTCGCCGTCGGGCACGAAATAGAGCGCGGTCTCGGCGTCGCGGACCATGCGTTCGCGCACGATGGCGGGGATGGTCCAGTCCGCGGTCTGGGCCTCCACCACGCGCGGTTCCGCTTCCCAGAAGATGTGCTTGGCCATGACGAGGTTCCGGACCGAGGGGATCGATGGCGAAAATTCGGGTGGGCCGCCGCCTCAGGGCGCCGGCACGGTCTTGGTCCAGCCGCCGCGGCGCTTCACCCACTTGAACACGGTGGGGGCGGCGAGCGCCACCGCGCAGAGCGCCACCAGCACCGCCGAGATCGGCCGGGTGACGAAGATCGACAGGTCGCCGCCGCTCAGGAACAGCGTCTCACGCAGCGACTTCTCGAAGATCGGCCCGAGCACCAGGCCGAGCACCAAGGGCGCCATGTCGAAGCCCATGCGGCGCAGGAAGAAGCCGGCGAAGCCGCACGAGAACAGAACCACCAGGTCCCACATGCTGGAGCGCATGGTGTAGACGCCGATGATCGACACCACGAAGATCGCTCCCACCAGGATGTATTGCGGCACCCGCAGCAGGCGCACCCACAGCCCCACCAGCGGCAGGTTGAGCACCAGAAGCGCGACATTGCCGATATACATGGAGGCGAGCAGGCCCCAGACGATGTCGGGCCGCTGGGAGAGCAGCAGCGGGCCGGGCTGGATGCCCTGGACGATCAGCGCGCCGAGCAGCAGCGCCACGTTGGGCGTGAAGGGAATGCCGAGGCTGATCACCGGCACCAGCGCCGAGGTCGCCACCGCATTGTTGGCCGCCTCCGGCCCGGCGAAGCCCTCCACCGCGCCCTTGCCGAACTCGCGCTTGTGCTCGCGGGCGAGGCCCTTCTCGACCCCGTAGGAGGCGAAGGTGGAGGTGAGCGAGCCCGGCCCCGGCAGCAGGCCGATGAAGAAGCCGATGCCCGAGCCGCGCACGATGGCGGGCCAGGCGCGCCGCCATTCCGCGCGCGTCGGCACCATGTCGCGGATGCGCACGGATTCCGCCTTCGGGAAGCCCTTGCGGGTCTGCAGCACCTGCAGCAGCTCGCTCATGCCGTAGAGGCCGAGCGCCACCGGCACGAGGTCGAAGCCGAGCGCGAGGCTCTCGGTGCCGAAGGTGAAGCGGGTGCTGCCGCCCACCGCATCGACGCCGATGGTGGCGAGCGCCATGCCGACCAGGAGCATCATCATGCCCATCACCGGATCGCCGCCGGTGATGCGGATGAGGGTCAGGGCGCCGAGCACCGCGAGCGCGCAGAATTCCGGCGAGGAGAAGCTCAGCGCCGCGTCCGAGAGGAACGGCAGGAACAGGCTGAGGCCGAGGATGCTCACCGTGCCGGCGATGAACGAGCCGACCGCGCAGATCATCAGCGCCGCGCCGGCCCGGCCCTTGCGGGCGAACTCGTAGCCGTCGAGCGTGGTGACGATGGAGCCGCTCTCTCCGGGGATCTTGAGCAGGATCGCCGTGGTGGAGCCGCCATACATGGCGCCGTAATAGATGCCGGCCAGCATGATGATGCCGGTCACCGGCGCCAGATGCAGGGTGATGGGCATCAGGATCGCCATGGCGCCGAGCACGCCCAGGCCGGGCAGCACGCCGGTGGCGGTGCCGACGAGGGCGCCAACCAGGGCGGCGAGGATGTTTTCGGGCTGGAGGGCGACCAGGAACCCGCTGGCCATCGCGCTTAACAGGTCCATGGTCCTACCCCCACCTGAGCGCGTCGAAGAAGGCTCCCGAGGGCAGGGAGAGGTCGAGCACGTTCACGAACAGCAGCCAGAACGCCACCGCGAGGATGATGCTGGCGGCCATGGCGCGCAGCCACGGCGCGCCGCACATCCGCGCCATGGCGGTCATGAAGAGGAAGGAGGTGGCGATGGTGCCGAGCCAGGGCAGCAGCACGATATAGGCGCCGCAGAGCACCGCCACCGCGATGAGCCGGCCCGCCATGGCGCGGCTGGGCCAGGTGCCGATCTCGTCGTCCTGGACCGCGGGGGCGGGCGCCTTGAGCGTCACGTAGATGCCGAACAGGACCCACAGCACGCCGATCACCAGGGGTGTGCCGCCCTCCTCGCTGCCGACCGGGTCGCCGATGGGCAGCTTGGTGGCCTGCCAGGTGTAGACCGCGCCGAACAGCGTCAGGATCGCGGATGCGATCCTGACCTGCCCGCGCGTGATGTCCCGCGAACGCTCCATCCTGCTCCTCCCGTCGACCGCCGCCGGGGCGGATCAGTTGGCGCCCTTCGCCTTGGCGAAGGCGTCGTAGACCTCGGAGAAGCGCTTCGCCATCGTACCGCCGTCCTGGAACGCGACGACGATGCTCTGCGCCGAGAGCACCTTGACGAAGTCCGGGTCCTTCACCGCGGTTTCCACCGCCGCCACCAGCGTCTTGCGCACGTCGGCGGGCAGATCCTTCGGCGCGTACACCACATAATCGGACGTGGTGGTCACGTCGTAGCCCTGTTCCTTGAAGGTCGGCACGTCGGGGTGGGTGGCGACGCGCGCCGGCGCGAAGATGGCGAGGCACTTGGCCTTGCCGGCGTCCATCTGGGCGCGCAGCGTCGGCCAGGTGAGGTTCACCAGCTCGGTGTTCTTGCCGAGGAAGGAGGCGATGCCGTCCGCGTCGCCGCTGTACGGCACGAAGCGCACGTCGATGCCGGCGGCCTTGGCGAACGCGTCCCAGGTGTACTGGTTGAGCCCGCCCTTGATGCTGGAGACCTTGAGCTGGCCGGGATTCTTCTTGGCGTAGTCCACCATCTCCTTCAGCGTGTTGAAGGGCGCGTCGGGCTGTGCGCAGACGGCATTGTACATGGAGCCGATGCCGCCCAGGATCTCGTAGCTGGCGGGCGCGTTCCAGGGCAGGCCGGCGACATTGTGCACGGCGATGGTCATGGGGCTGTTGGTGGCGACGCCGATGCGGTAGCCGTCCGGCGGGGCGGTGACGACCGCGGTCACGCCGCGCGTGCCGCCGCCGCCGGCGATGTTCTCCACCGGCACCGGCTGGCCCAGCGGCTTCTCCATCGAGCGCGCGAGCGCGCGGCCGATGGCGTCGGAGCCGCCGCCGGCGGGATAGTTCACCACCAGCGTCACCGGCTTGGCGGGAAAGGGGTTCGCGAGGACGGGTCCGGCGCCAAGGCTGGCGGCGGCGAACGCGGCGACGGTGATGAGCTTCTGGAAGGTCATTGTTTTTCCTTTCAAGGCGCAAGGGATCGTAGGAAGACGCCGGCCGGGCTTGTGGTGCCCGGTCGCAGGCGCGGCCTCAGTTGGGTCCTCCATCTTCGGGGCGGTCGCGCTCGATCACCTCGATGATCATGCCGAGCGTGGTGCGCGGGCGAGTCCAATTGGCGGCGCCGCCTCGGGGCGTCCGGGGCCGGCCGCGAACCGCATGGGGGCGTCGAGCACCCATTCGACGCCGGCGGCGCGCCAGGCGGCCATCAGCGCGTCCAACCCGCGGACCTCGATGGAGAGCGAGAACAGGCCCTCGCCCCGCCGCTCCAGGAACCTTGCGATGGGGCTGTCGGGATCGGCAGGCTCGACGAAGGAGAGCGAACTCTCGCCCACCGGCGCCTGGACATAGTTGATCTGCGCCGGCCGGTCCGGCAGGCGCACGAGGTCGGCCTGCCGGGTGGGCAAGCCGAGGCGGGAGAACAGGCGGCCGGCGGCCAGGGCGTCGCCGACGGCGACATTGATGGTGCCGATCCTGAGGATCTCCATGGCCCGGCCCCCGCCTTTCCGCCTAGACCGGCGCCGGCGCGCCGGCGGCCTCTTCCTTGAGCCGCGCCAGCTCGGCGCGCTTGGCCTTGAGCTTGTTGCGCATGATCTCGGGGTGCTGCACCACCTGGCGCGGGTCCTTGAACTGCGGGATCACGTAGCGCCCGATCAGCTCGATGGACTGCATCACCATGTGGTGCGGCAGGCTGTCGAGGCGGAACCAAACCTCGTCGGCGCCCATGGCCTCGAACTTCTGGATCTGCTCGATGAAGTGGTCCGGGTCGCCGATGATGATGGAGCCGGATTCGAGCCGCAGATAGTCGAGGTTCTCCATGGCCTCGCCCAGCGCGGCGATGTCGCGCATATAGGCATAGTCGGGGGAGATGGTGGACAGGCGGGCATAGGCGTCGCCGGCCAGCTTGCGCTCCTTGATGATGACCGCGCCGGCCTCGTCGATCGCCTGCTGCGTGGTGTGGGCGCAGTGCGCCGTGGTGTTCACGGCGATGGCGTTGGTCACGTGCATGCCGGAGGCCTCGGCCGCATTGGCCTCGGTGCGGTAGACCTTGATCGCGTCCTCCACGTAGGACCAGCCGCGCTCCACCGCGCTGGTGATGACGCCGAGGCCCTTCTGCCCCGCGCGGCGCAGGGAATCCGGGCCGGTGGAGGCGACGAAGATCGGCGGATGGGGATCCTGGATCGGCTTCGGCACCAGGCTGCGCGGCGGCACGTTGAAGAACTTGCCCTCGAAGGTGAAGGGGTCCGACGTGAAGGCGGCCTTGATGAGGTCGATGCCCTCTTCCCACTGGTCGCGGGTGGTCTCGATGTCGACGCCGAAGCCGCGCAGCGTGAGCATGGTGTTGCCGCGCCCGGTGCCCAGCTCGATGCGGCCGCGCGAGAGGATGTCCTGGGTGGCGATGCGCTCGGCCACCCGGAGCGGGTGGTTGATCATGAAGGGGAGCAGCGTCACCGCGTGGCGGAAGCGGATGCGCTCGGTCTTGGCGAACAAATAGGGATAGAAGCACTCGGGCGCCGAGATCGAGGCGACGCCGATGGCGAAGTGCTGCTCGGACGTGCCGAACACGTCGAAGCCCATCTTGTCGGCGTGGATCACCTCCTCCACCAGGTCCCAGTAACGCTGGGAATAGGTCTGTCCCGGACGCGGATCGCCTTCCGAAAGAAAGCCGAATTTCATTGTCGTTTCCCTTTTTCTGTCCGCCTCTCGGGGCGGCGCGGGGTCGAGGCTTCAGGCGATGCGGTTCCGGGGGCCGCGTCGCCCGAAGGTCGTGTCGAGATCAGCCGGCCGGCTTCGGCAGGCTCTGGTAGAAGACGACGGCGTTGCCGCTCGGGTCGGCGAGCGTCAGCGTGAGTTCGTGGGGCGCCGCGCGCGATGGCGGGCACCGGGGCCTCGCTG
>NZ_JBNFNU010000137.1:0-10024 GCF_057364445.1 Xanthobacter sp. BG11Y11_SDJG | reverse complement strand
CGACCGATGCCGCCCGCGGCTCCCCGGCGGCCATGTTCCGCGCGCATGGCGCCATCCGACATGGCCCCGCTCGTGGCCGCCTACGCGGCTGCGGCCCGGCGCGCCGATACGGCGGGCGTGGACCTCATCGAGATCCACATGGCCCACGGCTATCTCCTCCACAGCTTCCTGTCGCCCCTCTCCAACACCCGCGCCGACGCGTACGGCGGGGCGATCGAGGGGCGCATGCGATTTCCTCTCGAAGTGGTGGAGGGCGTGCGGGCGGCCTGGCCGGCGCACAAGCCGCTCGCCTGCCGAATCTCGTCGGTGGACGGGATCGGCATCGGCTGGTCGCTGGAGGATTCCCAGGTGCTGGTGAAGGCGTTGATCGCCGCCGGCGTCGACCTGGTGGACTGCTCCTCGGGCGGCATGATCCTGCCGAGCGGCCAGATGATGGTGCCCCGCGGCCCAGGCTTCCAGGTGCCGTTCGCGAGCCAGCTCAGGCGGGCGACCGGCGCCTGCGTGATCGCGGTCGGCGGCATCGCCGATGCGGCCGAGGCCGAGGCGGTTCTGACGCGCGAGGATGCGGACCTCGTCGCCATCGGCCGCGCGATGCTCGCCGATCCGAACTGGGCGCTCCACGCCGCCGCCACGCTTGTTGAGGACGGCGGCTGGGCGCACTGGCCGAAGCCGTTCGGCTGGTGGCTGGAGCGCCGCGCCCGCGCCGCGCGCCGGTACAAGGCTTAGGTCCCGCCGGCGCTCGCGCCATTGCCGCCTTGTCGACCGGGATATGTTCCGGTGCGGCGGCGTGCTGATCTTCCTGAAAACCACGACGGCCATCGCGAAGCGCCGGACGCCTCGCCGGGCGCCCGCGCGCGGCGGCGCGTCTTTTGTGGCCCGAAACAGCTTGCGCCCGGATCGCGGGACGATCCGGGCGCAAGGATTTCGATCGACGGTGCGGGGGGCCAGGGCCGCGGCGCAGGCGCGGCCGAAGCTAAAGCTTCAGATCCGCGGGCTGCCGCTGTGCGGCGCCGGCCGATCGCGGCTCGCGAAAGTGGCTCACCCCTGCCAGCGCCGCGATCATGATCAGGCCGACGATGTCGCTCCAGGCCGCCGGATAGAACAGCAGCGCCGCCGCGCCATAGACGAAGATCCGCAGCGGCCAGTTGAGCGGGCCGAAGAAGTAGCCCGTGGAGGCCGCCGTGATGGCGATGATCGCGATGGAGGTGATGCCCGTGTCATAGGCGATCTGCAGCCACGAGCCCTCCATCAGCACCCCGGTGCGGAAGATGAAGAGGAACGGGATCAGGTAGAGCCCGATGGCCAGCACCACCGCATGCCCGCCCACCTTCCAGAAGTTCACTTTCGCTATCGAAGCAGCCGCGAACACGCTCGCGCAGACCGGCGGCGTGATGGCGGACAGGATCGCGAAATAGAAGATGAACAGGTGGGCGTTGAGCGGGGCGACGCCGAGCTTGATGACGATGGGCGCCGCCACCGCCGCCGCCAGGATGTAGGAGGCGGTGGTGGGCACGTCCATGCCGAGAAGGATGGCGAGCACCGCGGTGAGGATCAGCACGAAGACGAGGTTCTCGCCCGACAGCGACAGGATGAGGCTCGACACCTTCACACCCACCCCGGTGGCGGTGAGCACCTTCACCACAATCGCCGCGCAGGCGAGCAGCACCGCGATCATAGCGATGGCCCGGCCGGCGTCGTAGAGGCCTTCCAGCACCTGGCCCAGATACTCGCTGTAGGTGGCGCCGAGCTCATGAGCGCGGCCCTCGGCCAAGCATTTCGCGCCGCGCAGGATCACTTGGGTGACGACCAGCATCGCCACCGCCGTCGCGCCCGCGAGGGTGGGGGTGAGGTCCATGGCGAGCATGCCGATGAGGACGCCAACCGGCAGATACATGGGCAAGGCGGTGTAGGGGTCGAGCAGCTCGCGCGCCGACGGCATCTCCGAGCGGTCGAGCGGGCGGATGTTCATCTTGCGCGCGCGGAATCCGACGCTGAACCAGATGGTGAGGAAGTAGAGGATGGCCGGGATGAGGGCGGCGCCGACCACGCTGGAATAGGGAATGTCCAGCATCTCCGCCATGATGAAGGCGCCCGCCCCCATCACCGGCGGCATGATCTGCCCGCCCGCCGACGCCACCGCCTCGATGGCGGCGGCGTAGCTCTTGGTGTAGCCCGCCCGGTGCATGGTGGGGATGGTGATGGGGCCGAGCGCCATCACGTTCGCCACCGCCGATCCGGTCACCGTCCCGAACAGGGCGGAGGAGGCGGTGCACACCTTCGCCTGGCCGCCCCAGCTGCGGCCGGCGATCAGGGTGGCGAGCTTGATGAAGATCTCCGTCGCCCCAGTGCTGAGCAGCAGCGCGCCGAAGATGATGAACACCGCGATCACCCGGGTGCCCATGTCGACCATGTAGCCGAAGATGGTCTCGGTGGAGGCGTAGGTGGTCTCGATCAGCGTCAGGGTGGAGACGCGCGGCGGCTGCCACGGCCCGCTCACATAGGCGCTGCCCAGATAGAAATAGAGTAGCCCGGTGAGCGCGAGCAGCGGCAGGAACCAGCCGATGGTCCTGCGCGCCGCCTCCAGCACCAGGGCCAGCGCGATGAAGCCGAGCGCGAGGTCGAGCGTGCTCAACTCGCCCATGAAGTCGGACAGGCGCTGGTTGTTGAGCGCCACGTGGAAGCAGACGTAGTAGCCCGCGAGCGCCAGCACGATGTCGAGGATGCGGCGCGCGCCCTTGCTCCCGCCCTCGACGGCCGAGAGCAGGAACACCGACCCGAGCCCGAGCCCGAGGAACAGGCCCCGCTGGACCAGCGGCTCCATCATCCCCGCGAACGAGGTGTAGAGCTGGAACAGCGCGAATCCGATGAGGATGATCCGCAAGGAGAACGCCGTGCTCTTGCCGAGCCAGCTGTCGGTGGTGCCGTCTGCCATCTGAGCGCCTCTGACGTTCGCAGCCGAAGGAATTATTGCGCCGACTTCCAGTGGGCGAGCGCGCCGGGATGGACGGCGATGCCGATCTCGACCGTCTCGAGCAGCGACTTCTTGAAGTCGTAGTCCTTCAGCTGCGGCCACACGCTGATGAGGATCTGCCGGTTCTGGTCGATGGCGTGGGCGATCTTCTTCGCGGTCGCATCGTTCATCAGCGACAAACGCGTGGCATAGACGATCGGCACCGAGGGCGTGGCGAAGGCCGGGTTGTCCTTGATGAAGCCGACCGGGATGGTGACGAAGCTCACGCCCGGGATCTTGGCGAGCACCTTCTCCTGCTGCTCCTTGGTGAAGCCCAGGATGCGCATGTCCACCTTGGTCATCAGCTCGCGCAGAGTCGCGTCGACGCGCGAGGCGGCGGCGTACTTGGAGTAGCCCACGAGCTGGTTGTTGCCGACGCCCTCGATGGCGTCGTTCACGGTGCCGTAGATGTAGCGCGGCTTGATGCCAAGCAGGTTGAAGCTCTGGGTGACGAGCAGCTCGCCGCCGCTGCCGCGAATGCCGGGCGTGAAGTTCTTGCCCGTCAGCCCGTTGAGGTCGGTGATGCCGCTGTCGACGCGCACCGCGATGTTGATGATGGAATCGTCATAGGGGTAGAGCGCCACGAGGTCGGCCACCGGCTTGCCCTCGAACTGGCCGGTGCCGTTCTTCGCCTGCACAAAGACGTCGCCCGCCACGAGGCCGAGGTCGATCTCGCCCCGCGCCAGCCGGCGCACGTTGTCGACGCTGGCCCCGGTCTCCACCACCGTGACCGTGGTGCCCGGATTTCCCTTCTCGATGGCCTGCGCCATGCCCACGGCCACCTGGTAGTGGCTCGACGTGGCGTTGGTGGCGCCGAGCGTGAGCGTCTCCGCCCCGGCCGGCAGCGCCAGCAGCGCCGCGAAGGCGCCGCCCGCAGAAGAGGGGCCGACGCGCCGGCCGCGGCCGCCGCTGGCGGCCCCATGAGAAGCCCCAATAGCGCGAGAGAAAGTGTCCCCCGCATGTCGTTCCTCCAAAGTTTTTCTTGTCGCACGCCGGGTCGCGCCGGCGGTCACGGGATGAACGCCGGCGGCGCGCACGAACGCGCCGGGCCGGGCCCTCATCGTCCCGATACTTATGAACGTGACACAGATCGGAGGAAGGTACAATTACATTTTGAAAATACGTTCCGCACAGTGAGTTTTTGATGTAGCCTGATCGCCGTGCCATCATTCGGCAAGGAACGGAATCGGTGATGCATCCCGACGAGATCGTGCAATTCGAGGCCGCAGACGGCCTCGCCACCATCACCCTGAACCGCCCGGAGCGGCGCAACGCCCTGTCGGTCGCTGCCGCCGAGAGGCTCTTCGACCTGTGGGAGGAGGTAGACCGGCGCCCCGAGATCCGCGCCGTGATCCTCACCGCCGCGCCCTGCGGCACGTTCTGCGCCGGCATGGACCTGAAGGAGGCGAGCAGCATCGGTGCCAAGGGCGGCGACGTACTGCAGATAATTCGCGACCCGTTTCACGAGCGCATGCGCCGCGTGCGCGCGCCTATCATCGCCGCCATGACCGGCCACTTCGCCGCAGGCGGCTTCATGCTCTCGCTCAACGCCGACATCCGCATCGGCGTCGCCGGCACCAGCGGCGGGATCACCGAGGTGAAGCGCGGGCGCGGCTCGCCCTGGGCGGTGCCGCTCCTCTGGCAGATGCCGCAGCCGCTGGTGATGGAGATGGTCCTCACCGGCGAGCCCCAGACGATCGAACGCCTGCACGCCATCGGCTTCGTCAATTATGTGGAGCCGACGGCAGAAGCGGCGCTGGAGCGGGCACGGACGCTGGCGCGCATCATCGTCGCCAACGCTCCGCTCTCGGTGGCGGCGGGCAAGCAGTCGTTGCTCAATGCCATGAGCCTGGGCTGCGACGCCGGCCTTGCCGAGGCCAAGCAGATCTATCGCTCCGTCTATGACAGCCGCGACGCTCAGGAGGGCCCGCGCGCCTTCGCCGAGAAGCGCGCGCCGGTCTGGACCGGGACTTAGAGTGCGATTGGTCGCTCCGGAAGCGCGAGGCGCTTCCACGTGGACTGTGGTTCGCTCTCTAACTTATTGAGAGAGCCGGATTCGGCGTAGGCGAATCCGGCTTGAGGGTGCGAGCGTGGGAAGGATCATGGCGCCATCCAAGGACAAGACCACCGAGGTCGTCTCGCTGGCGCGCGGGCTCGCCATATTGCGGGCTTTCCGCGCCATCGACGCGCCGCTCGGCAACAAGGAGATCGCCGAGCGCACCGGGCTGCCCAAGGCGACCGTGGCGCGGCTCGCCTACACGCTGTGCGCCATGGGCTATCTGCGGCAGGTGGGGCCGCACGCCCAGTACCACCTCGGCGACAAGGTCTCCACGCTCGGCTACACGGTGCTGCGCACGCTCTCGGTGCGCCAGGTGGCCGAGCCGCTGATGCAGGCCATGGCCGACAAGCACGAAATGTCGGTCGCGCTCGGCATCGGCAACGGTCCGGACATGATCTATCTGCATTATTGCTCGGGTCCCGAGACCATCACCATGCGCCTGCATATCGGCGCCCTGGTGCCCATCGCCCAGTCGGCCATGGGGCGGGCCTATATGTGGGCGCTGCCGCCGCCGGCACGCGAGGCCCACATGCAGGCCATCCGCGCCGCGGCTGGCCCCTCCGCCGACGCGATGGAGGATGGCCTGCGCGAGGCCATCGCCGAGGTGGACCGGCGTGGCTTCTCGGTCTCCTTCGGCGACTGGCGCCGGGAGATATATGCGGTGGGCGCGCCGGTGTGGCTCGACCGCGGCGAAACCATCCTGGCGCTCAATTGCGGCACGCGGCGGCGCGATCTCGATCCGGCGCGGTTCCAGGACGAGCTGGGACCGGAGCTGATGGCCATGTCGAGCGAGATCGGCCACCGCATGGATCAACTGGGCGCGAGCTTCTGGGGCGACTGACCTTTCCATGGATGACCAGATCGACGAAAGCACCGCCGAAGACCGGGCCGCCCCGGCCCCGCGCGACATGGTGCGCCGCCGCCGCCAGCGCGGGGTGATCGCGCAGGACCGCGACTTCGTGAACGCGCTGGCGCGCGGGCTCATCGTGCTCGAGGCGTTCGGCACCACCCAGTCGGTCTGGCTCAGCGGCATGGAGGTGGCGGAGAAGGTGGGCCTGCCCAAGCCCACCACGTCGCGTCTGCTCCAGGCGCTGGCCGGCCTCGGCTATCTGCACTATTCGCCACGCCGGCGGCAGTTCCGCATCGGCACGGCGGTGCTGGCGCTGGGATTCGCCGCGCGCGAGCCGTTCAGCCTCGGCGACCTGGTGCGGCCCTACCTGAAGGAGCTGGCGGACACCTTCGCGGTCCATGCCTCCCTCGCCGCGCGCGACCGCCTCGACGTGATCGAGCTCGAGGTGTGCCACTCCCTCAACACGCTCATGACCCTGCGCCTGGAAGTGGGCTCGCGCATCCCGCTGGCAGGCACCGCCACCGGACATGCCCTGATCGCGCCGCTGGCCGAGAACGAGCTCCAGTATCTCCTCGGCCTGCTGCGCGAGCGCCACGCCAAGCGCTGGGACACCCTGCTCGCCAGCATCGAGACCGGGCGGCGCGAGGTGGCCGAGCAGGGCTTCACCACCGCGTCCGCGAGCTGGAACACCGACATCAACGGCGTGGCCGTGCCGCTGGTCTTCCCCGGCGGCTCGCCGGTCTACGCGCTCGCCTGCGGCGCCCCGGCCCGGCACCTGCCTGGCTGGAAGCAGCGCAAGATCGGCCAGCGCCTCGTGCAGATCGCCCGCGAGATCGAGCGCCGCCTGCTGGACGGCAACGTGGCGGCCCATCCCGGTGTCCCGGAGGTTTCCGATGTCCGATGAGGTCCTGCTGGATCGCCGGCCCGACGGCGTCGCGCTCCTGACCCTGAACGATCCCGCGCGGCGCAATCCGCTCTCCGACCGCCACATGCTCGATGCCCTGGTGGCGCGGCTCAGGGAGGTGGAGCAGGACGGCGCCGTCCGCGTCCTGGTGATCACCGGCGCGGGGCCGGTGTTCTCCGCCGGGGGCAACGTGAAGGACATGCGGGCGAAGGCCGGCATGTTCGCGGGGCCGGCGGTGGAGATCGCCGAGGCCTACCTGTCGGGCGTGCAGCAGATCCCGCAGATCATGCAGCGGCTCGACATCCCCACCATTGCCGCGGTGAACGGGCCGGCCATGGGCGCGGGCTGCGACTTGAGCCTCATGTGCGACATGCGCCTCGCCTCGGGCACGGCGCTGTTCGGCGAGGTGTTCGTCAATCTCGGCATCGTCTCCGGAGAGGCGGCGGCTGGTTCCTGGTGCGCCATGTGGGTTACCAGCGGGCGTGCGAGATCAGCTTCCGCGGCCGGCCCATCGATGCCGCGGAGGCGCTGCGCCTCGGCCTGGTGCTCGACGTGGTGCCAGAGGAGGAGCTTCTGCCGCGCGCGCTCGCGCTCGCCGGCGAGATCGCCGCCAAGCCCGCGCCGGCGATCCGCATGACCAAGCGCCTTCTGCGCATGGCGGAGCGCACCCATCTTCAGGACTTCCTCGGCGCCGCCGCCGCCATGCAGGCGGCCGCCCATGGCAGCGCCGAGCACGACGCGGCGCTCGACGCCGCGCTCGCCTGCGCGCCCGCGCCTCCTGAGGCCGGGGCGGCGCTCAGTTCCGCAGCAGGCCGTCGGGGTCCACGATGCCGCGCAGCAGCTCCAGCTCGCGCGCGGTGGGCGCGGGCGTCTCCGGCACCTCGGCCGGCACTTCGAGCGCGAAGCCGGTCTTCGCCGCCACCTCGTCCACCGAGCTCCAGGCATGCACCGACTTCAGGCGCATGCGCAGGGTCTGCGGGTTGAAGTCCATCACCGCCAGCGGCGTGATGCAGAAGCGGGGGCCGCCCTTCAGGCCGGCCGCCTTGACGCTTTTCGGCCCGTCAAGGAAGCCGGGGGAGGTGACGAAGTCCACCTTCTCCACGAAGGTGCGGGGCGAGTGCGCGGTTGTGCAGATGTAAAAGCGCCGCGACATGGCGGCATAGGAGATGTTGGCGGCACCCGGCCCGCGCATCTTCGGCTTGTCGATGGTGCCGCCCACGAAATGCAGGTTGATGTTGCCGTGCGCGTCCACCTGCATGCCGTTGTGGAAGAAGAAGTCGAGGCCGCGATGGGAGTGGCCGAACAGTTCCAGGAACGTCTCCGAGGCCTCGCACGCCCCGAGCGCCCGGTCGTCCAGCATGGAGTTCCACAGCTTTCTGGGCCGCGGATTGACGAACATCTCGCCGGCGATCTGAATGTTCGGCGCATGGGTGAGGCGGGCGAGCAGGATCGCCGCCATGGGAATGGCCGCCGACGCCCCGGCAGCGCCGAGCTCGCCATCCTCAAGGTCGCGGGAGAGATAGACGGCCTGGAGCTCGGCCGGCGCGCAGTCGGTGGTCATAGGGATGCGGCCTCCTCCTCGAGCGCGCGCATTCGGGCGGTGCCGTCGGCGAGAGCGAGATAGTCCTCCTGGCGCGCGGCGCGCGCACGTGAGCCGCGATGTAGTCGGCGAGCCTTTCCCGCGCGCCGTCGGCGCCGCGCCGGGCGGCCTCGGCGAGGTCGGCATAGTGCTCGATATAGGCCTCGTCGATGGAGTAGAGCGGGAAGCTGCCGGTGGGGTGGGCGCCGTAGGGGATCTCCACCACCGCGTCCACATAGATGCAGGGGATGGAGGTCTCGCGCGGGCGCGCGATGATCTCATCCGGCGGGACGATGCGGTCGACGCTCACGATCACCGTCTCGGCGGCGCGGGCGATGAGCTGGTCCGCATAGGTCATGGTGGCGAGGTGGCGCACGTTGCCGTAGGCGTCGGCCTCCTGGGCATGGAGCAAAGCGAGCTTGGGGCGGATGGCGCGGGTGGCGTAGAGCGCTTCGCCGGTGAACGGGCAGGTGATTGGGGCGACGAGCGGATTGTGCTTCGGCACGTCCGAGCCCTTCCAGGCCGCCACTGGCTGGAACGGCACGCCGTTCGCCGCCGCCAGGAGCCCGCCGACGATAGACAGCGCGTCGACGCAGTGGGCGGTGACGGTGCCCGCCTCCACGGCGCCGCGGAAGGCGGGGCACATGCGGTCCTCCAGCGTCACCGCCGGCAGGAACGTCTCCGCCACGCAGCCCGCAGCGATCAGCAGGTCCACGTCGAAGCCGGAGCCGGGCGAGGAGACGAGCTTGAGCTTCTTGCGGCCGAGCCGGATCACCTCGCGCACCAGGGCCAAGGGGCGGCCCTGCTTGAACAAGCCGCCGATGGCGAGGAGGTCCCCGTCGGCGAGTGTGCGCGCGATCAGGGCGCCGGCATCCTTTGCGGCGATGCGCTTCTCGCGCCTCTTGCCCGGCGCGCTCACGACGGCGCGCCCATGCGGAACACGGTGGCGTCGAGGATCCACGCGCCCTCGCCGGCGCGTCCCACGCCCACCGGGTTGAGCTCCAGGCCCGCAAAGTCGTGGCCGAGGCCGGGCGCGAGGTCAGCGACGGCGACCGCAAGGTCGGTCAGCGCCTCCACGTCGAGCGCCGGCCGGCCGCGCGCGCCTTCGAGCAGCGCCGCGATCCGGCAGCTGCGAATCATGGCGGCGATCTCCTGGGGGTCCAGCGGCAGGATGCGCACCGCCACGTCCCGCATGATCTCGGTGTAGATGCCGCCGGCACCGAAGGTGAGGGTGGGGCCGAACTCCGGGTCCAGGCCTAGGCCAAGGATCACCTCCGCCTGGGGCCGCACCGTCTCGGCGAGGAGGAAGCCTTCAAGCGTGAGGGCATGCGTCTTGATGCTGTCCAGCATCGCCGCGATCCTCGCCTTGAGCGCCGCCTCGTCGGGCACCGCCACGGCCACGAGGCCGAGCTCGGACTTGTGGACCACCCCGGCGGCCATGCCTTTCAGCGTCACCGGATAGCCCACCTCGCGGGCGGCGGCGAGGACCGCCGCACCGTCTGCGCCGGGCACGGAACGCTCGCGCGGAAAGGCGAGGCCGCGGGCCTTCAGCAGGTCCTTGCTGGCCGCCTCGCTGAGGGCGACCGGCACGCCGTCGAGGCGCAGCTCCCGGCCCTCGGCCG
>NZ_JBNFNU010000136.1:0-10181 GCF_057364445.1 Xanthobacter sp. BG11Y11_SDJG | reverse complement strand
GATCGCCGCTTCCCTCGCGCGCGGGAGACGCCGCGCGCGGCGCCGCGCTGGATGGGCGGAGCGCACCCGCAGCCTGTGCGCGCTGTGCCATGGCGGGCCGTTCGCGGAGCCCCATTCGCCGGCGACATCGCCCCGTCCCTCGCCGACGTCGCGCGCGTCTTTCTCCCGCGCAGATTCGGCTGCGCGTGGTGGACATGCGCGCCCTCTACCCCAACTCGCCCATGCCGTCCTTCCACGAGGTCGCCGATGCGCCGCGGGTCGCCGCCGCCTGGCGCGACAGGCCCGTGCTCACCGCCGCCGAGGTGGAGGACATCGTCGCCTATCTTTCGAGCCTGGGAGGCTGAGCCGTGCCGCATCGTCCCGACCCCCAACGGCGCTACATGCTGGGCGGCCTGCCACGCCGCGAGGTGCTGGCCCTCGGCGCGGCGGGCCTCCTCGTCGTGTCGCGCCCGCGCACAGCGCTCGCGCGCCCGAGCCTTGAGGCGGCGCTTGCCGGGTTCACCGGCGCGCGCCGGTACAGGACGGGCGGGTGCACCTCGACATCCCCCCGCTGGTGGAGAACGGCAATGCGGTCGGCATCACGGTGAGCGTGGACAGTCCCATGGACGCCGGCGACCACGTCACCCGCATCGCGCTTTTCAACGAGAAGAACCCGCAGGCCGAGGTGGCGGTGTTCCATCTCGGGCCGAGGGCCGGGCGGGCGCGGGTGGCGACACGCATCCGCCTCGCCACCTCACAGACGGTTCTTGTGGTGGCGCAGATGAGCGACGGTACCTTCTGGGCGAGCCGCGCCAGCGTGATCGTGACGCTCGCCGCCTGCATCGAGGACCTGACATGACACGCACCCTCGTAAACGTGCCGAAGACCGTGCGGCGCGGCGACGTGGTGGAGATCCGCGCCATGATCGCCCACCCCATGGAGACCGGCTACCGCACCGGCCCGGACGGCGCGGCGATCCCACGCCGCATTATCCACCGCTTCACCTGCGCCTACGGGGGGGAGGAGGTGTTCGCGGCCGATCTCCACCCGGCCGTCGGGGCCAATCCCTACCTCGCTTTTTCTACGGTGGCGATCGAGAGCGGCCCGCTGACCTTCACCTGGATCGAGGATGGCGGGTCGGTCCATGTGGCGACGGCCGAGATCTCGGTGGCGTGAGGTGGCGCGCGCCCGCGCCGTGGTCCTGGCTCTCGCGCTCGCGGCGCCGGCCGCCGCCGAGCCCTTGCCGATCGCGCCCGCCGAGCGGCGCTCTGGCATCACCTTCGCGGGTCCGCAGACGCGAGGCCTGCAAGCGGACGACACTGCCAATCCCGGCATGCTGTTCGTGCTCGACGGCGCGCAGCTCTGGCAGGCGCCCGCCGGCAAGGCGCAGCGCGCCTGCTCGGATTGCCACGGCGCTGCGGAACACAGCATGCGGGGCGTCGCCGCCCGCTATCCCGCGTTTGACGACGCCTCCGGCGCCGCACTCGACCTGTCCGGCCGCATCAATGCCTGCCGCGCCCGCCATCAGGGGGCGCCTCGTCTTGGTTCTGAGGAGCCCAGCCTGCTCGCCCTCGCCGCCTTCGTCGGCTTCCAGTCGCGCGGCCTGCCGCTCGCGCCGCCGCAGGATGCGCCCATGGCGTCGGCGCGGGCGGCGGGACGCCGCCTCTACGAGACCCGCATGGGCCAACTCCGTCTGTCCTGCGCCGATTGCCACGATGCGCTGTGGGCCCATCGGCTGGGCGGCAGCCCCATCACCCAGGGACAGCCCGGCGCCTATCCCATCTACCGGCTGGAATGGCAGGGCCTCGGCTCTCTCCAGCGGCGGATGCGCGCCTGCATGACCGGGGTGCGGGCGGAGCCGTTCGACGATGGCGCGCCCGAGTTCATCGCCCTAGAGGCCTATCTTGCCGGGCGCGGCGCCGGGCTGCCGGTGGAGACGCCGGGCGTGCGCCCCTGAGCCGCGGGCGCAAAAAAACCCGGCCGCTCCCTGCCCCGGAAGGGGGGAGCGGCCGGGCGTCCGGCGCGCTTTCAGGCGTGGAGGGGGCGGCTCCGGCCCGAGGGTGCGCCGAAAGGGCGTCAGCCGTTGCCGATGCCGCGGTCACCCAGCATCAGGAACAGGCGGTCCTGCTCCGAGAGGGCCGAAGCGGGATTGCGCTGCCGGTCGATCTGCTCGCCCGGGAAGGCGGGGGCCTGGGTGGTGGGGGTCGTCACCGGCGCATAGGCCCGGTGGGTCTGGCGCGGCTTGGACGAGCCGTCCTGGGCGAAGGCCCCCGGGGCGAAGGCGATCGTGGAAAGAAGAGCGGCCGAAATCGCAGCAATGACAGTATAACGCATGTGATCTATCCTCTGTTCGTTAGTCGATAACCGGAGCAGATGTGGTTCCCGGTCGGCGATGACGAGGAAGATAGGCGCCATCTGTCGCAAAACTATCGCCCGAAACCTCGATAAGTGTTGGCAAATGTAGCGGTGTCCCCGGATTCCGAACAGCTTGATACGAAATCGTCCTGCGCCGGCGCCGCAGGGCCGGCGGGATGCCGCCGGCCCGGGAGTTGCGCCGCGCCCTCCGGAGCCATGGCCACGCTGGCGCCGCGGGGTGCCGGACCTCGCGAAATCGTGGCCGACTGTCGCCGGGGAAGCGGCCGAGATACTCTGATACACTTTTTCGGCTGGGGTGGGCCGGGGTCTTCGCTATGTTCCGCGCTGGAGCGCAACGCATGGACTCTTCACCCCACATCGCCATCGTCGACGATCACCGCGACATTCGCGACCTGGTCGGCAAGTATCTGACGCAGCACGGCTACCGCATCAGCCTCGCGGACAGTGCGGCGGCGCTGCGCCGCCTCATGGAGAAGAGCGCTCCGGACCTGGTGGTGCTGGATGTGATGATGCCTGGCGAAGACGGCCTCTCTTTGTGCCGCTACCTGCGCAGCACCACCGAGCTGCCCGTCATCCTGCTCACCGCCATGACCGAGGAGACCGACCGCATCGTCGGGCTGGAGGTTGGCGCCGACGACTATCTCGGCAAGCCGTTCAACCCGCGCGAACTGCTCGCCCGCATCAAGGCGGTGCTGCGCCGGGTCAACAGCCTGCCGCCGCAGAAGGGTCGCCTTGCGGCGAAGACGGTGCGCTTCCACCGTTGGACGCTGGATGCCGGGCGGCGCGAGCTGACCGGCCAGGACGGTGTGGCGGTGCCGCTGAGTACCGCCGAGTTCCGCCTTCTGAGTGCGTTCCTCGACCATCCCGGCATCGTGCTCTCCCGTGACCAACTCCTCGACCTCACGGTGGGCCGTAGCGCGGAGCCGTTCGACCGCAGCATTGACAACCAGGTGAGCCGCCTGCGGAAGAAGGTGGAGGCCGACCCCAAGACACCGAGCCTCATCAAGACCCATTGGGGCGGCGGCTACAGCCTTGAGGCGGAGGTCGAACGCGCATGACCCGCTTGTGGAGCGGCAGCCTCGCCGCGCGCTTCATCGCCTTCACGCTTCTCTCGCTGGTGCTGTCCCAGGGGGCGGTGTTCCTCATTTCCTGGGACGAGCACGGCCAGGTGATGCGCAAGGCCTCCAAGGGCGAGATGCTGAGCCGCTGCGCCTCCCTGGTGCGGGTGCTGGAGGCGACGCCGCCGGAGCTGCAGAACGACATCCTCGCCGCCAGCAACACCACCAGCACCCGCTACTGGGTCTCCGCCGAGGCGCCGGCGGACGCGCTCGCTTGGCGCAGGGAGGCCTGGGAGCACCTTGTCCGCCCGCTGCCGCGGGTGGTGTTCCCCGGCTATGGGCCGATGACGGAGCCCCGCATCGATTCCCCGGCACAGCCGGCCGCGACCGGCTCGCCGGACTGGCTCAGAGTGCGCCCCGAGGCCTGGCCGCTCGCCCGCCCGGCCCAGTTCCAGTATCTCGACGGCGGCACCGGCATGGGCCTCGCCGTGCGCATGGAGAACGGGACCTGGCTCAATTCCGCCTTCGCCAAGCCGTCGGCGGAGGGCTTCTGGAATGCCCAGTCCATCACCTCGCTCGGCCTCACCGCGCTGCTGCTGACGGTGATCGCCGTCTTTGCCGCGCGCGGCATCACCCAGCCGCTGCGGCGCCTCGCAGGAGCGGCGGAGGCGTTCGGGCGGGGCCAGCCGGTGAAACCCCTGCCGGAAACCGGACCAGACGACGTGCGGCGCACCGCCCAGGCGTTCAACCACATGCAGGAGCGCTTGGTGCGCTTCGTCGAGGACCGCACGCGCATGCTCGCCGCGATCGGCCACGATCTGCGCACGCCCCTGACCTCGCTGCGCCTCCGCGCGGAGTTCGTCGCCGACGACGAGCTCCGCGACAAGATGCTGTCTACCATCGCCGAGATCCAATCCATGACGGAGGCGACCCTCGCCTTCGTGCGCGAGGAGGGCACCGCAGAGGTCACCCGCACCGTTGACCTCTCCGCGCTGGTCGAGAGCCTGTGCGAGGATCTCTCCGAGCTCGGCTACAACGTGGTCTTCAGCGAGGGTCCGAAGATCGGCTACCGCTGCCGGCCGGCGGCTCTGCGCCGGGCCTGCCGCAACCTGGTCGAGAATGCCGCGCGCTATGGCGAATGCGCCCGGGTGCGGATCGAGGTCGGCGCCCAGCACGTGGACATCGTGGTGGAGGACGACGGGCCCGGCGTTCCGGAGGCATTCCGCGAGCAGGTGTTCGCGCCGTTCTACCGGCTGGAGAATTCCCGCAACCGGGAGACCGGCGGCGTCGGACTCGGCCTCGCCATTGCCCGCACCATCGCCCGACATCACGGCGGCGACGTCATCCTCATGAACCTCACCCGCGGCCTTTCGGCGCGGCTCACCCTTCCGGCCTCCGAAGCCGCCGCCGCGACGTCCGCGGAGGCGGACCAGGACGCCGCGCCACCTCCGCTGGTGCTCGCGGCCGCATCGGGGCGTTAGGTCGGGGCAGCCGGGCCGAATCCAGCTATCGGTGGGGCAGGAAAGTTTGTAGCCCGTGATGACCCGGTGATGACCCGAGGGGAGTGTGTCTCTCCGCAGCAATCCTCAAGGCTCAAAAAGCCTCAATTTTTCTTGGGCTTAAATGGCGCGCCGGGGAAGATTCGAACTCCCGACCCCCAGATTCGTAGTCTGGTGCTCTATCCAGCTGAGCTACCGGCGCATTTTCCCACGGCGTCGGCCGAGGCCGGACGGGGGAGGAGGCCCTCCCCGGGGATCGCAGCGGCCTGCGCTGCGAGGACCCGTCTGCTACCCCTTTTTAGGGGGGCTGGCAAGGCAAAAGACATCGACGCGCGGCGTGTCTGGAAAGGGGGCGGCGGGCTGTGGAAAACCTGGGGGCGGACAACGGCTGGCACGGGGGGCACGGCGCGCGCAGGCTGCGCCGGGGATGTCCGCTCCGCCGGGCTCTCCCGCGCGCTCCGCGGCGCGCCGGGCTGCGCCTCAGGCCCGCAGCGTTCGCTGCGGTGGCGGGGCGTGCCCGGCTGATCCGGGATCACGATCCGGAACGCGGTCCCCGTCTCGCGCTCGAGCAGGCGGATCTCGCCGCCATGGGCGCGCACCAGTTCGTCGGCGATGGGCAGACCCAAGCCCGTGCCGCCCCGGCGCGCCGACGAGACGAAGGCCTCGAACAGGTGCGCGCGGCGCGCCGCCGGGATGCCGGGACCGGTGTCGGCGATCTCGATCTCGGTGCCGCGCGGCGTCCGCCGGGCGGAAAGAATGACCTGGTCGCGCGCGGGATCGTTCGGCGCCCGCGATTCCAGCGCCTGCACGGCATTGCGGGTGATGTTGAGAAGCACGCGGAAGAGCTGGTCAGGGTCCGCGTCCACCACCACGTCGTCCTGGATGCGCGTGCTCCAGCCGATGGCCGCTCCGGGGCCGAGGCCGAGGGTGTCGCGCACTTCATCGAACAGGTGGGCGAGCGGCACCTCGCGCCGGTCGGGCAGCGGCTCCTGTGCCCGGCCATAAGAGAGCGTCTGCTCGCAATAGGTCACGGCACGGTCGAGGGCGGCGATGAGCTTGGGCGCGAAGCGCTGCACCGTCGGGTCCGGCAATCCCGCGAGGCGGTCCGAGAGCAGCTGCGCCGACGCCAGGAGGTTGCGCAGATCGTGGTTGATCTTGGAGACGGCGAGGCCGAGCGCGGCGAGGTGGCTCTTCTGGTGCAGGGTCTGGGACAGCCCGCGCTGGAGTTCTTCCAGCGCCTCCTCGGCCGTGCCGATCTCGTCCGAGCGGCCGCTGGGGACGATGATCCGGGAGCGTCCTCGGGGTTTTCCCGGAACGCCGACATGCGCTCGGTGAGGCGCCGCATGGGCCGCACGAACAGCCAGTTGAGGGACAGATAGACCAGGGCGCCGGCCGCCACCGCCACCAGCAGCGAGGTGAACAGCACGGTGGCTGCGAAACCGAGCATGGCGCGGCGCAGTGGCGTCTCGGAGAGCACGATCTCGATGAAGTCGGCGCCCGGCGGCGGATCGCCCACCAGGCGCAGGAACCGCCCGTTGGGCGCCAGCAGCGTGTCGGCGGCGCCGCGCACCATGCTCCAGAGGCTGCCGGTGCGCATATCGATATGCACGTCAGCCTCGGGCGGCATGTCCGACATGGCGAGCAGGCGCCGGGTCTCCTCCTTCTTCACGACGATCACCTTGGCGCCGACGCTCTGCAGCAGATCGTGCGTGAGGTCGGCGGGAATCCGGTCCTGCGGCGCGGCATCCAGCACCAGAGCGGCGGTGCGCGCGGCAGCCAGGCGGTCGGACAGCCAGGCGGTGCGGTAGTTGGCGATGGTGGGCACGAGCACAGAGACTTCGGCGACCGCCACCACGCCTACGGTGAGGGCAAGCAGCTTGGCGGACAAGCCGAAGCCGCGCCGCTTGGGCGGCGCATTCACGGCCTCGGCCCTCTGGCTGGCGATTCTGAACATGCCTTCTTTACGGCGGACCAAACCCCTGCGGATCTGCGGGCCGACGCCCTGATAACGATTTAGAGAGAATAAGGATCATCGCCGCCCGCCGCCAGAGCGGCCTGGGGGTACGGTAAATTCGCCGCGCGAACGCCGATGCCCCCCCGGCGCCCGCCGAGGCGCAAGCGGGGCGCTGCGGCGGCATCAGAAGCGATGTCGGGTGGGGCGGGCGACTATTCTTCCTCGCCGAAGCGATCGCCCACCAGGGCTTCAAGGGCGTTGAGAACGCTCTCGGCCTCGCGTCCCCGGGCGGTGACGGTGATCGAGGTTCCCGGACCCGCCGCCAGCATCATCAGGCCCATGATCGACGTGCCGCCCACGGCCTCGCCGTTGCGGCAGACGCTCACCGCGGCGTCGAAGCGCTCCACGAGCTGAACGAACTTGGCGGAGGCGCGGGCATGCAGGCCGCGCTTGTTCACGATCGGCAGGCAGCGCGACAGCGTCCCCGGCGGGAGCGGCCGCCCGCAGGCGGCGGCGGGGTCGTCACATTCCGCCGGCGGGTAGCCGCCGAGCTCATTTGCCGGCAAGGACGCGGCTCGCGACATTGATGTATTTCCTGCCCGCTTCCTGGGCGCAGTTCACGGCCTCCGCGAGCGGCAGCTCACCCCTGATCTTGGCGAGCTTCACCAGCATCGGCAGGTTGATGCCCGCCACCACTTCCACGTCCGGCGAATTCATCACGGAGATGGCCAGGTTCGACGGGGTGCCGCCGAACATGTCGGTGAGGATCACCACGCCGTCACCGCTCTGCGCCTTGGCCACGGCGTCGATGATGTCGTGGCGACGCCGCTCCATGTCGTCGTCCGGACCGATGGTCACGGTTTCGATCTGAGCCTGCGGCCCCATCACATGCTCCAGCGCGGAGCAAAATTCGACGGCGAGGCGGCCATGGGTGACGAGGACGAGACCGATCATGTTTCCTCCGCCTTCACCCCCATGAAGGCCTCCCGCAGCGCGGGAGCAGCATATTCAGAGCGGCTCAAAAATACGCAAGGGGTGCAGCGCACAAAAGCACATTTAGTTTTGGTAATCCGCGCTCAAGATCGCGGCAGCCAGCAGAAGCGCCGCCTGGTCCGATGTCGGGCTTGCGATGCGCTGCAATGTGCATCCGCGAATGGGATGCACAAGTGCATCCGGAATAGGCATGCGCACCAACTGGGCGTCCGGGTCCAGTTCCACCGCATGGGTCAGCTTGACCTGCGGACGGTAGGGCAGCCGCCGCACGCCGAGCCCCCGCACCTCGATGAGGCCGGCGAGCAGCGGCGGCGGCCGGGCGGTGAGGATGCCTCCGGCCGCGTCGAGGATCACGCGATCGTCCGCCACCAGTTCGGCGGGCGGCAGGGCGCGGGGCGCATCGAGGATCAGCCGCAGCGCCAGCGTGGACTTGCCGGCGCCGGATGGCCCAAGGATCAGGATGCCGTGGTCGCCGACCGCGACGCAGGTGCCATGCACGGTTGCGGGCGTCGCGTCGGTGGGCGTCGCGTCGGTGGGCTCGCCCGAGCTGCCCATGGCGTCAGACCTTCGGCAGGCGCACCACGAAGCGCGCGCCCTCCACAGCCGGCGCGCCGTCGGCGTCGGTGCCCATGCGGTTCTCGGCCCAGATCTTGCCGCCGTGCGCCTCGACGATCTGCTTCGAGATGGAAAGGCCGAGCCCGGAATTCTGGCCGAAGCCCTGGTGCGGCCGGTCGGTATAGAAGCGCTCGAAGATGCGCGCCAGCGCGTCCGGGCGGATGCCCGGCCCGTCGTCGTCGACGATAATCTGCGCGCCCTCCTTGAGGCGCCGGCAGGTGACGCGCACGGTGGCGCCGCGCGGCGAGAAGGACCGGGCGTTGGACACGAGGTTGTCCACCACCTGGCCGAGACGCGAGGCATGGCCCGCCACCTCGAAGTCCGCCGGCGCGCCCGGGCCGCGCTCGAAGGAAAGGGTGACGCCGACGCCGTCGTCGCTGCGCACGTCCTGCGCCATGCCCACCACCGTCTCGAGCAACTGCTTGAGGTCCACCGCCGCCGCCTCCTGGCGCTGCAGCTCGGCATCGAGGCGGCTGGCGTCGGAGATGTCGGAGATCAGGCGGTCGAGGCGCTTCACGTCGTGCTGGATCACCTCCAGCAACCGCCCGCGGGAGGCGTCGGACTTGGCCAATGGCAGAGTCTCGACGGCGCTGCGCAGGGAGGTGAGGGGGTTCTTCAGTTCGTGCGCCACGTCGGCGGCGAAGCTTTCGATCGCCTCGATGCGGTTGTAGAGCGCGCCGGTCATGTCGCGCAACGCCCGGGAGAGATGGCCGATCTCGTCCGAGCGGGCGGAAAAGTCCGGGATCTCCACCCGCGTCTTGATGCGCCGGCGCACGCGCTCGGCCGCGGCGGCGAGCTTGCGCACCGGGTCGGCGATGGTGCCGGCGAGCAGCACCGAGAGCAGCACCATGACGGCGGCCGCCACCAGGAAGACGCGGACGATCACGAAGCGCTCGGCCTTGACCGCCTCATCGATCTCGCCGCCTTGGGTGGAGAGCATCAGCACCCCGAGGATGGCGCGGAAGCGCTGGATCGGCACCGCCACGGAGATCACCACCCGGCCGCGGTCGTCGACCCGCACCTCGGCATCGTTCACGCCCACGGCGGCGGCGGCGACCTCGGGATAGTTCCGGCCGGCCTGGGGGCCGAACTCCTTGTAGAGCGGCAGGTCGCCGCGCCCGAACCAGAGCTGGAGCGCGTGCCAGGCGCGCTCGAACACGGTGGGCGCCGGCTCGGCGGGATCGGGCAGGTCGAAGCGCAGGATCTCGCCGCGCGAATAGAGCGAGCGGGAATCGAGCAGCAACTGGCCGTCGCGGTCATAGATGCGCGCGCGCGTGCCGGTCGGCCCGACGAGACGGCGCAGCACCGGGGCGACGCGCTCGGGATTGATGGGGAACTCGAAACTGGAGAAGCCCTCCTCGGACGGTCCGTAGCTCTCGCCGGCCTGCAGTTCCAGGAGGCGCTCCGGGTCGAGGGTGATGGCGTTGGTTTCCACCTGGGCGGAGGAGGCGATGGCGGCGGCGATGATCTCGCCCTGAACCATCAGGCTCTGAACGCGCGCATCGATGAGCCCGGCGCGGAACTCCGACAGATAAAGGATGCCGGACACCAGCGCGCACAGCCCCGCGAGATTGAGCAGCACGATGCGGCGGGTGAGCGAGGAGAAGCTCTTGAAGGCGACGAAGCGCCGGGCGCGGCCGATGGCGCCCATGAGGCCGCCGCGCGGCCGCGCTCCATCGGGGCGTGGGCGTTCCGTCCGGCGGCTCG
>NZ_JBNFNU010000135.1:0-10246 GCF_057364445.1 Xanthobacter sp. BG11Y11_SDJG | reverse complement strand
GGCCCGGGATTGCCCAGGCCCGGGCGCCCCGCCGGCGGCTCCGACCCGTCCGGCCCGGCCCGGACGGACAGGTGGGGAATCACGCGCTCCGTGCGCGCGAGGCTTGAAGTCGCTCTTATTCGCCGCTATAGAGGCCCCCTTCCGCGAGATGCTCCCATCGTCTAGCGGTCTAGGACGTCGCCCTCTCACGGCGAAAACAGGGGTTCGAGTCCCCTTGGGAGCGCCACCCGCGGCATCATCGCAAAAACCTGGGTTGAGCGGCTTTGGCGCGGCCACGCGTGGCAGGCGGCCGAAGGGGCGCACGCATGTGGCGGCCTACCGCCGCGGGCGGCGCCGCGGCGCGTGCCCTTCCGGTCCCGGCGCGACCGGGCGCGATCCGCCCGGTGCAGCGCCAAGCCTCGTAGGGCTAGGCCTCACAGCGCCAAGGCCTCACAGCGCGCGACCCCATGGCCACCCGAAGGCTCCGGAGACTTCAGGGCAAGACCGGACTGCGAAGCAAGGACTGCGCCGGTTGACGCAGGTCAATTATAAATCGGACATAAATATTTCGCGAACATATGCAATGCAGGTCTAGCATTGGCATCGGGTCATCCTGGCGTGGCGTCCTGCAATGCGGACGCATCCTTGCGTCCTCTTGGCGGTGCGCCGCCCTTGACCGGGGGGACGCGGGACGGCTGTGTCGCGCCGGGACGAAACGGACGGCCGGGGGGCACATGTTCAGTCTGCAGGATCACAAGGCACTGGTGGTCGGCGTGGCCAACGACCAGTCGATCGCCTGGGGCTGCGCCAAGGCCCTACGCGACCAGGGCGCGGACCTCGCCATCACCTATCTCAATGCGCGCGCGGAAAGCCATGTGCGCCCGCTCGCCGAATCGATCGGCGCCAGCCTCATCCTGCCGCTCGACGTGAGCGTGCCCGGCGAACTCGAGGCGGTGTTCGATCAGATCGCCACCCGATGGGGGCGGCTCGACACGGTGCTGCACTCCATCGCCTTCTGCCCGAAGGAGGATCTGCACGGCCGGGTGATCGACTGCTCGGCCGAGGGCTTCGCCAAGGCGATGGACGTCTCGGTCCATTCCTTCCTGCGCATGATCCGCCTCGCCGAGCCGCTGATGCGCGAGGGCGGCACCTGCATGACGGTCTCTTTCTACGGCGCCGAGAAGGTGGTCGAGCACTATAACGTCATGGGGCCGGTGAAGGCGGCGCTGGAAGCGGTGGTGCGCTACGCCGCCGCCGAACTCGGCGAAAAGCGGATCTCGGTCCACGCCTTGTCCCCCGGCCCGTTGAAGACGCGCGCGGCTTCCGGCATCGGCCATTTCGACGACCTGCTGGCCGCCGCCGCCGATCGCGCGCCCACCCACCTCCTGGCCTCGATCGAGGATGTCGGCGCCTTCGCCGCCTTCCTGGCGAGCCGGGAGGCCGCCAACGTCACCGGCGGCGTCCACCAGATCGACGGCGGCTACAGCATCATCGGCTGACCTGCCGGGCGCGGGACGTCCGCCGGCCGCGATCATCGTCCAGCCGCCGCCCCCCGGGGCGGCAGACACAGAAGGCTGCCTGAGCATGAAGCGCGAGAACAGGACGTTCACCGAGCTCCAAGTCGGCGACAGCGCGGAGCTGCGCCGCGTCTGCACCGCGGACGACCTGTTCGTGTTCGCCACCGCCTCCGGCAACCACAATCCCCTGCATCTGCCGGGCTACGACCTCGACCGGGACGGCAAGCACGACGAGGTGACCGCCCCGGCCATGTGGGTGGGCTCGCTGATCTCGGCGGTGCTCGGCAACATCCTGCCCGGCGCCGGCACGCGCTACCGCTCGCAGACGCTCGAATTCCTCGGCCAGGCGAAGGCCGGCGACGACCTCGTGGTGCGGGTGCGGCTCACTGAGAAGCGCGACGACGGCGACGTGGTGCTGGCCACCACGGTCTACCGTGAGGAGCCGGAGGAGCTGCTGCTGCGCGGCGAGGCGGTGGTGAGCGCGCCGCAGGCCAAGATGGAATACGAGGAGCAGGACATTCCCGGCCTGCTGGTGCAGCGCCACCGCCACTTCGACGCCCTGGTGGCCCGCGCCGAGGCCCTGCCGCCGCTCACCGTGGCGGTGGCGGCGCCGGAGGAGCCGAATTCGCTCGGCGGCGCCCTTTTGGCGGCGCGCCACGGCCTCATCACGCCGATCCTGATCGGCGCGCGCGACAGGATCGAGGCGGCCGCACGGGAGTGCGAGGAGAGCCTCGAGGGCATCGAGGTCATCGACGTCGCCGATCATGCCGCCGCAGCCAACACCGCGGTGGACCTCGTCGCCCAGCACCGCGCCAGCGCGGTGATGAAGGGCCACCTGCACACCGACGAGCTGCTGCACGCCGCCTTGCGTAAGGAGAACGGGCTGCGCAGCGGGCGCCGCTTCACCCACATCTTCGTCATGGACGTGCCGGGCCTGCCCCACCCGCTGCTGGTGACGGACGCCGCCATCAACATCCAGCCTGATCTTTCGACCAAGATCGACATCGTCCAGAACGCCATCGACCTCGCCATCTCGCTCGGCATCGCCCAGCCGAAGGTGGGCGTGCTGTCGGCGGTGGAGACGGTGAACCCGCAGATCGCCTCCTCGGTGGATGCGGCGCTGCTCTCGAAGATGGCCGAGCGCGGCCAGATCATCGGCGGCCTGGTGGACGGCCCGCTCGCCATGGACAACGCCATCGACGTCGCCGCCGCCCGCACCAAGGGCATCACCTCGCCAGTGGCCGGCCACGCCCAGGTGCTGGTGGTGCCGAACCTCGACGCCGGCAACATGGTGGCCAAGCAGCTGACCTACGTCTCCCACGCCGAGGGTGCTGGCCTGGTGATGGGCGCCAAGGTGCCGATCATCCTCACCTCGCGGGCCGACAGCGCCAAGGCGCGCCTCGCCTCCTGCGCGGTCGCCGCGATCCACCATGCGCGCATGGCCGCGGAGAAGGCCGGCTCCAAGGCCGCCGCTCCCAAGGAAGCCGCTGCGAAGGAAGCCGCGCCCAAGGAAGCCGCTCAATGAGCACGCTGCCGGTCGCGCTCACCCTGAATGCCGGCTCGTCGTCGCTGAAGTTCAGCCTGTTCGACATCTCCGCCGCGCCGGCGCAGATGGCCATCGGTCTGGTGGAGAATATAGGCGGGCAGCCGCGGCTGAAGGCCGATCTCGGCGACACCTTGGCGCGGGTGGAGCGCGAGCTTCCCCCGGATGAGGCCGCCGACCACACCGGCGCGCTCGCCACCGTGCTCGACCTGCTGCGCGCCGCCTTTCCGGACGCCAAGGCCTCCGTGGTGGGCCACCGCGTGGTGCATGGCGGCCCGCACCACGCGGAGCCCATCGTCGTCACCGAGCCGGTCCTCAAGGAGCTCAGGCGCCTGTCGCCGTTCGCGCCGATCCACCAGCCGCACAACATCGCCGGCATCGAGGCCGCGCGCGCGGCGTTCCCCGACGCCCTGCAGGTGGCCTGCTTCGACACCGCCTTCCACCGCCACCACCCGAAGGCCAACGACGTGTTCGCCCTGCCGCGCGAATATTACGACAAGGGCATCCGCCGCTATGGCTTCCACGGCCTCAGCTACGAATACATCTCCGGCGAACTGAAGCGGATCGCGCCGCAGATCCATGCCGGGCGGGTGGTGGTGGCGCATCTCGGCAACGGCGCCTCCATGTGCGGCATCCTCGGCGGGCGCTCGGTGGCGTCCACCATGGGCTTCACCGCCCTCGACGGCCTGCCCATGGGCACGCGCTGCGGCCAGGTGGATCCCGGCGTCATCTTCTACATGGTGCAGCAGGAGGGGCTCACCATCGACGCGGTGCGCGACATCTTCTACACCAAATCCGGCCTGCTCGGCCTGTCCGGCATCTCCAACGACATGCGGGTGCTGGAGAGCGCGGGCGTGCCGGAGGCCAACGAGGCGATCGACTATTTCGTGTTCCGCATCCGCCGCGAACTGGGCGGCCTCGCCGCGGCGCTGGGCGGCCTCGATGCTCTCGTCTTCTGCGGCGGCATCGGCGAGAATTCGCGCAAGATCCGCCGCCGCATCTGCGACGGGATGGACTGGATCGGCCTGGATCTCGACCATGACCGCAACGACAACAACGCCCGGGTGATCTCCACCGATTTCAGCCGGGCGCGGATCATGGTGATCCCGACCAACGAGGAGATCGTCATCGCCCGCGCGGCCCAACGGTTGCTGTCCGCCCGGCAGGACGCGGCGAGCTGAAGGAGGGGAACATGAGGAAGGCAATCCGAGCGGACGAGGCGGCGGAGATCATACCCGACGGCGCGGTCCTGCTCATCGGCGGCTTCATGGGCGTGGGCACGCCCGACCGCATGATCGACGCGCTGGTGGCGCGCGGCGCGAAGAACCTGACCGTGGTGGCGAACGACGCCGCCATGCCCGGACGCGGCATCGGCAAGCTGGTCAGCGCCGGCGCCATCTCGCGCGCGATCATGTCGCATATCGGCCTCAACCCGGAGATCCAGAAGAAGATGATCGCCGGCGAGGTGGAGGTCGAGCTGGTGCCCCAGGGCACGCTGGTGGAGCGCATCCGCGCCGCCGGCGTCGGGCTCGGCGCGGTGATCACGGCCACCGGCATCGGCACGCCGGT
The DNA here is from genome assembly GCF_057364445.1 of Xanthobacter sp. BG11Y11_SDJG. NCBI lineage: Bacteria > Pseudomonadati > Pseudomonadota > Alphaproteobacteria > Hyphomicrobiales > Xanthobacteraceae > Xanthobacter > Xanthobacter sp. BG11Y11_SDJG. Next base: position 5,638 of record NZ_JBNFNU010000135.1, on the reverse strand, counting down.
GGAGGACGGCAAGCAGATCCTCGAGATCGGCGGCAAGCGCTATCTGGTGGAGCTGCCGATCCATGGCGACTTCGCCCTGATCGCCGCCCAGCAGGCCGACTATGCCGGCAACCTCATGTATTCCCTGACCGCCCACAACTTCAACCCGATCATGGCCCTGGCGGGCCGTACCGTGATCGTGGAGCCGGAGATGATCGTTCCGGTCGGTGTCATCTCGCCCGACGCGGTCAAGACGCCGGGCGTGCTCGTCGACCACATGCTCGCGAGGGCCGCGTGATGGATGCGAAAGTGATGGACCGCCCGCGCGCGGGCATGAGCGCCAAGGAAGTGATCGCCCGCCGCGTGGCGCAGGAGATCAAGCCCGGCATGCTGGTCAATCTCGGCATCGGCCTGCCGAGCATGGTGGCGAACTTCATTCCCCACGATTACGGGGTCTATTTCCAGGCCGAGAATGGCGTCATCGGGCTCGGCGCCCGGCCGCCGGAGGGCATGGAGGACCCGCACCTCACGGACGCCGGCGGCGGCTTCGTCACCGCAGTCCCCGGCGCCGCCTCCATCGACAGCGCCATGAGCTTCGGCATCATCCGCGGCGGCCATCTCGACATGACGGTGCTCGGCGGCCTGCAGGTGGACGAGCGCGGCTATCTCGCCAACTGGACGGTGCCGGGCAAGATGGTGCCCGGCATGGGCGGCGCCATGGACTTGGTGGCGGGCGCCAAGCGCGTGGTGGTGGCCATGGTGCATTCGGCGAAGGGCGAGGCGAAGATCGTGCCCGAATGCAGCCTGCCGCTCACCGCCATGCGCCGCGTCAGCCTGATCGTCACCGAGCTCGCGGTGATCGAGCCGACCCACGAGGGGCTTCTGCTGCGCGAACGCGGGCCGGACGTCAGCGTCGAGCAGATCCTGGCGCAGACCTCGGCGCGGCTCATCGTGGACGGGGACGTGCCCGAAATGCGGATCGGCTGATGGCCGCCGTCATCGACCTGACGCGCGCCCTGGCCTTCGCGGCCGAGGCGCACGCCAACCAGCGCCGCAAGGGCGCGGCGCAGGAGCCCTATGTCAACCACCTCATCGAGGTGGCGGACCTTGTGGCGCGCGCCACCGACGGGGCGGACATCGAACTGCTGATCGCCGCACTGCTGCACGACGTGGTGGAGGACACGCCCCGCTCCGCCGACGAGGTGGCGCAGGCGTTCGGCGCGCGGGTGGCGCGCATCGTCACCGAGAATTCCGACGACATGGCGCTGCCGAAGGACGAGCGGCGGCGCCACCGCATCGCCGCCATGGCGGCGAAATCCCAGGACGCGCGCATCGTCAAGATGGCCGACGTCATCTCCAATCTGCGCGCCATCGTGACGTCGCCGCCGGCGGGTTGGAGCGCCGACCGCAAGCTCGGCTATCTGGAGGGATGCCGCCAGCTGATCGATGCCGGCCGCGGCGCCAGCGCCCAGCTGGAAGACGTGTTCGACCAGACCGCCCGAGACGTGGAGCGGGTGATCCGCGAGGCCGCCGCGTTCGAGATCGAGGGGCATACGGTCGCCGTGCGGCATCTGGAAAATGCGGTCGGCCAGCAGGTGCATTTGATCTATCTGCCGAACACCGGCTGCCGCCCGCTCGCCGACGCCGACATGGACGCCTTCTGCCTCACGCTGGCGCGCACCTTCCCGTCCGCCACGGTGCAGCATGCGCAGGCGATCTACGAGGGACGGCGCCGGCCGATCCTGCTCGCCCGCATCCGCACCGACAGCACCGACGCCATCGTGGCGACGGCGCAGCGCCTGTGCATCGAGTTCGACCAGCGCTTCGTCGGGGTCGAGGTCGACGGGCGCTATGTGCGCATCTACGCCGACGACACCGCCTGACCCACCCGCGAAACATTCTGAACGCGGCACCGCCTGAAGGCGACACTGCCTGAACGCGGCGCGGTCCGATCGCAGCGCCATCCGCTCCCCGGCCGCCACCCCGTCCTGCGGGGCGGCGGGGCGCGGCGTGGGTGGCGGCGCTATTGCGCCGCCACCGTGAGGTCGACAGCGGGTCGTCGAGCACGTCGAGGGTCGCCGGCGGCAGGTCCAGCACCTGGCGGAAGCGCTGGAGCATGGCGAGGGTGCGCGGCTCCATGTCGGCCAGAGCGCCGGGCACGAACTGCACCACCTCGCACGCCCGGCGCCGCTCCTCCGGCGTGCGCAGCAGGTCCGGCAGGGTGTCGATGGCCGCGGCGCCGGCATATTCCACGATCAGGCTCTGCTCGTGGATGATCTGGGCGCGCTGGGCGCTCTTCAGGGAGCGGAACGGCTCGTCGCGCGTCAGCACGCGGGCGGACCGCTCCAGCCGGTCGCGCCGCACCGTGCCGCGCGCATCCGCCAACAGGATCAGCATGCGGATCACCGCCTCGACGAAGCCGCCGGACGAGACATGCAGCAGCGCCGACTGCACCTCGGGCAGCGCGACCAGCTCCTCCTTCGACTTGCGGGTGCGCTCGAAATTGAAGTTGCGGCCGAACCAGCGCATCTGGGGGGTGGCGTAGATGCTGAAGAACATCACCTCGTACCAGGCGTCGCGCAGGTCGCGGACGATATCGAACGACTGCTCGATCGCGTCGGCAACCAGCTTTTCCGCCAGCACGAAGGGATTGTCCTCGGCCGCCGGCTTGCGGCTCTGCGCCGTCGCCTCGGCGCTCGACGGCAGCGCCGCGAGCAGCGGGTTGCGCGAGGAGAGCATCGCCCGCTGCAGCCGCAGCGGGTGGAGCTGGCGGCCGAGCTCGGCGCTCGCCTTCGTCACGCTCGCCTGCACGAGGGGCCGCAGGACGATGTCATAGAGCTCGCCCTGCAGCTCGGACAGGCGTTCCACCGCGCCGAACGGCACCTCGTCCTGGCGGCCGTCGCCGAAGCCGGGCAGGTCGGCGATCCGGCGCTCGGCGAACGAGACGGTGAAGTGCTTGACCTGGCTGTCGGCGGCCTCCTCCACGTCCTCGATCACCATCTCGTAGAGGCCCGGCGCCAGCGCCTCGATGGTCTTCAGCGTCGAGGCCATCTCCTGGTGCTCGCGCTTGGCGATGGACGAGGAGACGAAGATGCCGAGATGGCCGATGGACTCGTGCACCATATAGACGATGCGCTGGCCGCGGATCTTGATCTCGGTCTCGTCCGCATAGGTGTCCATGATCCAGTTCAAGGCCTGCTTCACGGGCGTGATGTTGTCGCCGTGGCTGGCGAAGACGATAATCGGCGAGCGGATCTGCTTAACGTCCAGCACCCGGCCGTGTTCGAGGCGGGCCTCGTTGCGGGCGAGCTTGTTGCCGACGAACAGCTCGCGCACGATCCACACGATCTCCGGCTCGTTGAGCAGGAAGAAGCCGCTCCACCACTTCTCGAAATCGAGGAAGCGGCCGCGCTCTGTGTCTACCTTCTCGAACACGTCGTAATACTTGCGGAACCAGGTGCGGCCTGGATTGAGCATCTCGAAGTTGAGCACCAGCCAGGCGCCGTCGAAGACGCCGTCGCCATAGTCGGACCAGAACATGGGCTGGACCTGGCCGCCGAGCAGGCCGGCATTGTAGCGCATGGGGTTCGAGCCCACGTCGCCGGACCAGGTCTCGACCGGGGCGCCGTTGAGCACCAGCGGACCGGTGATGTCGGGATTGGATGCGCCGAGGATGAGGGTCGCCCAGCCGCCCTGGCAATTGCCGATCACCACCGGCTTCGGTGCGTCCGGATGCTCGGTCTGGACGTGCCGCACGAAGGCCGCCTCGGCGCGCGCCACGTCGGCCAGCGTCTGGCCGGGCTCCGGATTGCGCCAGAAGGCGGTGAAGTAGACCGGATGGCCGCCCTTCAGCGCCACCCCCACCTGGCTGTCCACCTTGAAGCCGCCGATGCCGGCGCCATGGCCGGCGCGCGGGTCGATGATCATGTAGGGCCGCTTCCAGTCGAACACCTCGATGCCCTGCGGCGGCAGGATCTTCAGCAGCATGTAGTTGCACGGGCGCGGCAGCGTGCGGCCGTCCACCGCGATCTCATGGTCGTAGATCAGCACCGGCGGGCAGCCCGCCGCCTCGTGGGCGAAGAAATTGTCGCCGCGCTCGCGCAGGCAGTCGGCGAGCAACACCGCGCGCTGCATCCGGTCGATGGCGTAGTCCTGCGCGTCGCGCAGCAGAGCGTGCGGCGCGACACCCGGCCGGGTCACCTGGGCGACCAGCGCCGTCAGCGCGTCGAAGGTGGCGCGCATGCGCTGGCCGTGGGTGGCCGAGATGTTGGAGAAGTGGCGGCCGGCGGCCTTCGAGGTGAGATCGCCGACGGTCGACCATTCCGCGAGCTGGGCCGTGAGCGCCACGGCGCGTTGACCGGCGGTCCAGGCGTTGCCGTCCGTCACCGCCGAAAAGAAAGGATTGGCGTGATCCCCTTGATGGCCGGCACTCATGACCCCCTCCCCTGTCCGACGGGGCCGTGCCCGCTCGGGCGCCGGCTTCAAGGCATTCGCCCCCATCGCACGCCATCAATACGCACGTTTTGCTGCAGATCCGTGTCTGACATGAATCAAAATAGTTGAGCCGACTTCATCGACTCCAGTGGTACGGGGTCATTCTGGGGACGATATCCTGCGCCGCGCAGTAAGGCCGCTCAGCGCGGGGTCTGCGCGCGCGCGGCGCGAACGCGCTCCTTGAGGGCGGCGAGCCCGATCGCGCCGGGAATGACCACGCTGCCGATCACGTAGCCCGGCGTGCCGTTGATGCCGAGCGCGGCGGCGAGCCGGCGTGTTTCCGCCAGCGTCTCGTCCGCCTCGCTGCTCGCCATGTCGCGCTCGAGGCGCGCGCGGTCGAGGCCCGCCGCCGTGCCGGCCGCCAGCGCCCGCTCGCGCGAGACCCCGCGCTCGCCCATCAGCGCACGGTGGAAGGCGAGGTATTTCGCGCCACTCGGGTCCTGCATGCGCACCGCGATGGCCACCCGCGCCGCCTCGATCGATGTCGGCCCGAGCACCGGGAATTCCTTGAGCACGAACTTGACGCCCGGGTCCTCGCCGATCAGCGCCAGCATGTCAGCCAGCGCGCGTTTGCAGTAGCCGCAATTGTAATCCATGAACTCGACCACGGTGACGTCACCCTGCGGGTTGCCGAGCGTCACCTGGTGGGGCGAGGCGAACAGGGCGGCGGCCTGGCTGCGGATCACCGGCGCCTTGTCCGCGTTCGCCTGGCGCCGGCTGCGCAGCAGCGCCTCGAGCGCCTCCTGCAGCACTTCGGGGTTCTGCGCCAGATAGTCCTTCACGATCGCCTGCACCGTCTCGGGATGGCGCGCGAGATAGTCCTTCACGATCACCTCGACGCGCGCGCGCTCCCTGTCCGCCGGCTCGGCGTGGCCGGCCGCCGGCACGGCCGGGAGCGCAAGGGCGAGGGCGAGGGCGAAAAGGAGCGGGCGGAGCGGCAGTGTCATCGCGGTCCTCATGCGGGCCGGGGCGGGCGGCCGTGCGGCGCGCGCCGGGCTTCGGCTTCTGCTGGGGCTTCGACGGCGGACTGGCTTGGCGGGTAGTTCGGCTCTGCGTCGCCCGACGCAGCCGGAACCTCGCGCGGCGGGCGGGAGAGGTTTTGCCGCGCCGGCGCCTGGCGGGCCGGAGGGCGTTCCGCTGCCGGACGCTGGGTCTGGGGCGCACC
>NZ_JBNFNU010000134.1:0-10274 GCF_057364445.1 Xanthobacter sp. BG11Y11_SDJG | reverse complement strand
CGCCATCCATCCGGCCACCTGCGCCCGTATCCCTTTCCGTTCCCGGCCTGCCCGCTTCGTCTCCCGCCCGCTCGCGGGCACGGCGCGCCGGTCCTGACCCGCCCCTTCTTTCGGCCGCTGGGCCGCCCCGGACGTTCATGAAGAGCAAGACCTCCCCTGCGCGGGACACCGATGCCGCCCCCGCTCCCCGCCGCGATGCCCGCACCTTGTCGATCCGGGGCGCGCGCGAGCACAATCTGAAGAATGTCGATCTCGACATTCCGCGCGACGCCCTCGTGGTGTTCACGGGCCTGTCCGGCTCGGGCAAGAGCTCGCTCGCCTTCGACACCATCTATGCCGAGGGCCAGCGCCGCTATGTGGAGAGCCTCTCCGCCTATGCGCGTCAGTTCCTGGAGATGATGCAGAAGCCGGACGTGGACCAGATCGACGGCCTGTCCCCCGCCATCTCCATCGAGCAGAAGACCACCTCGAAGAACCCGCGCTCCACGGTCGGCACCGTCACCGAGATCTACGACTATATGCGCCTTCTGTGGGCGCGCACCGGCATCCCCTATTCGCCCGCCACCGGCCTGCCGATCGAGAGCCAGACCGTCTCGCAGATGGTGGACCGCGTGCTCGCCCTGTCCGAGGGCACCCGCCTCTATCTGCTCGCGCCCGTGGTGCGCGGCCGCAAGGGTGAATACAGGAAGGAGCTCGCCGACTGGATGAAGAAGGGCTTCCAGCGGGTGAAGGTCAACGGCGCGTTCCACGAGATCGCCGACGCCCCGGCCCTCGACAAGAAGTTCAAGCACGACATCGACGTGGTGGTGGACCGCATCGTCGTGCGCGCCGATCTCGCCCAGCGCCTCGCCGACAGCTTCGAGACCGCGCTCGGCCTCGCCGACGGCATCGCGGTGGCCGAGTATGCCGACGAGAAGGACGAGCACGGCGCCCCGCGCCGCATCATGTTCTCCGAGAAGTTCGCCTGCCCGGTCTCCGGCTTCACCATTCCCGAGATCGAGCCGCGCCTGTTCTCCTTCAACAACCCGTTCGGCGCCTGCCCCGCCTGCGACGGGCTCGGCGTCGAGCAGACCATCGATCCCGAGCTGGTGGTGCCCGACAAGGCGCGCTCGCTGAAGCACGGCGCCATCGCCCCCTGGGCGAAGTCCACCTCACCTTATTATGGGCAGACCCTGGACGCGCTGGCCAAGCACTATGGCTTCAAGCTCACCGTGCCGTGGGAGGACCTGCCGGAGAAGGCGAAGGACGTCATCCTCTACGGCTCCAAGGGCGAGAAGATCGCCTTCGCCTATGACGACGGCCTGCGCGCCTACGAGACGCAGAAGACCTTCGAGGGCGTGGTGGTGAACCTCGACCGGCGCTGGAAGGAGACCGAGAGCGACTGGGCGCGCGAGGAAATCTCGAAATACTTCTCCACCGTGCCCTGCGCCGCCTGCAACGGCTATCGCCTCAAGCCGGAGGCGCTGGCGGTGAAGGTGGCGGGCCGCCACATCGGCGAGGTAGGCACCCTATCGGTGAAGGCCGCCGCCCGCTGGTTCGAGGACCTGCCGGCCCAGCTTTCCGACAAGCAGAACGAGATCGCCGGACGCATCCTGAAGGAAATCCGCGAGCGCCTGCGCTTCCTTCTGGACGTGGGCCTCGAATATCTCACTCTGGCGCGCGCCTCCGGCACGCTCTCCGGCGGCGAGAGCCAGCGCATCCGCCTCGCCTCGCAGATCGGCTCCGGCCTCACCGGCGTGCTCTATGTGCTGGACGAGCCCTCCATCGGCCTGCACCAGCGCGACAACGAGCGCCTGCTCGTGACGCTGAAGCACCTGCGCGACCTCGGCAACACCGTGATCGTGGTGGAGCATGACGAGGACGCCATCCTCGCCGCCGACCATGTGGTGGATGTGGGGCCGGGCGCCGGCATCCATGGCGGCCGCGTGGTGGCCCAGGGCACCCCGGCGGAGATCCTCGCCAATCCCAAGTCGCTCACCGGGCAATATCTCACTGGCGCGCTCTCGGTGGGCGTGCCGGCGCGGCGCAAACCCAACCCGAGGCGCATGCTCACGCTCTCCGGCGCGCGCGGCAACAATCTGAAGGACGTGACGGCGCAGATTCCGCTCGGCCTGTTCACCTGCATCACCGGCGTCTCGGGCGGCGGCAAGTCGACGCTGCTCATCGACACGCTCTACAAGGCGGTGGCGCGGCGCCTCAACGGCGCGAGCGAGGCGCCCGCCCCGTTCGACAAGATCGAGGGGTTGGAGCACCTCGACAAGGTGATCGACATCGACCAGTCGCCCATCGGCCGCACCCCGCGCTCGAACCCGGCGACCTATACCGGCGCCTTCACGCCGATCCGCGAATGGTTCGCCGGCCTGCCGGAGGCCAAGGCGCGCGGCTACGGCGCCGGACGCTTCTCGTTCAACGTGAAGGGCGGGCGCTGCGAGGCCTGCCAGGGCGACGGCGTCATCAAGATCGAGATGCACTTTTTGCCCGACGTCTACGTCACCTGCGACGTCTGCAAGGGCCGGCGCTACAACCGCGAGACGCTGGAGGTGACGTTCAAGGACAAGTCCATCGCCGACGTGCTCGACATGACGGTGGAGGAAGGGGCGGCCTTCTTCAAGGCGGTGCCCTCGGTGCGCGAGAAGCTGGAGACGCTGCACCGGGTGGGGCTCGACTATATCAAGGTGGGCCAGCAGGCGACCACGCTCTCCGGCGGCGAGGCGCAGCGGGTGAAGCTCTCCAAGGAGCTGTCGAAGCGCGCCACCGGGCGCACGCTCTATATCCTCGACGAGCCCACCACGGGCCTGCACTTCCACGACGTGAAGAAGCTCCTGGAGGTGCTCCACGAGCTGGTGGACCAGGGCAACACGGTGGTGGTGATCGAGCACAATCTGGAGGTCATCAAGACCGCCGACTGGGTGATCGACCTTGGACCCCGAGGGGCGGCGACGGCGGCGGCGAGATCGTCGCGGCGGGCCCGCCCCGAGGCGGTGGGCGAAGGAGAAAGCGCTCCCACACCGGGCGCTTCCTTTGCGGAGGTGCTGGCGCGCCGGCCGATGGCGCCGGCCGCGAGCGTTGCGGAGGCGCCGCCGCGGCGCTCCGGCCGGCGCCGCGCCGCCGAATAGGTCGTGCGCCGGTTGGGGAAGTCCGGCCCGTGTCCGCACCGGGGACGGGCGGCCTCGCCCGTCAGAACGATACGGAACGCTCGCTGAACCGCGAGCGGGTGCGGCGCATCAGCCGTCCGATCCCGTAGGTCCACATCAGTTGCAGGCGTCCGGACAGGCCGACGGGAAATCCGGAGCTTTTCGGCACGAACCAGCCATTGTGGCCGGTGCGACGCACCAGCTGGTAGCGGTTGCGCGCCATCAGGCGGGTGGTTTCGCCGAAGCGCTCGCGGTCATCCACCAGGATCAGGGCCGGGCGGAAGCGCGCGAAATCGAAGCCGCGCAGCACGTCCGGTTCCGAGCCCTCGACGTCGATGCTGAGGAAGTCCACGTGGTCGAGCCCGGCATCATCGAGCACCTGATCGAGCGTCGCGCAGGCGACCGAGACGACGAGCCCGCCTTCCGCCTGCTTGTCGCGGAAGCGGAGCGTGCTCAGTCCGCGCCGCGACCACAGACGGGCGGCGCGACCGGCCGCCTCCGGCGCGACGCACGCCACCTCGAACACCGACGCGCGGCGCGACTTGCGCAGATGGTCTGCCTGGCTGGGCTCGGGCTCGATGAGGACCCCGGTCCACCCGCTGATCTCCAGATGATAGGTCTGGCTCTGAAACACCGGGTCGAACGCCCCGACTTCCACGAAAACCCCGTCCCGACGGTCAAAAAACTGCGACACAAGGCTGCGCTCAACCTCGGCCGTAAAAACCGACTGGTCGGCTTTGCCGACAAATGCCATGGCTACCCCCGCAGATCGCCAATCCAAGTGTAGGCGCTAGCACCTATACTCTTTAACCTCCAGCCACGCTTGCAGACCCGCCCAATTATCGTAGCAATGGCAGTCGTATGATACCACAATGCGACGGTTCTGCAACGGCTGATGGCATCATGAAACCACATCTGCGATGGCTGCATTGCTGCAATGCAGCAACCCGTCTTCCCTGCGTGGACCACGCTCCTTAGGTTGCATCAAAGCATGCAACTCGCTCCCGTGTGAGCAGTCGCAGCGTTGGAGGCAGTCATGGTACTCTGGGGTTTTCTGGCGCAGCAGTTGCGTCGCTGGCAGGTCTACCGCCAAACGGTTGCAGAGCTGTCCAAGCTCGACGACCGCACGCTGGCCGACATCAATGTCGCCCGCAGCGAGATCCACTCGGTCGCGCGCCGGGCGGCGTCGATCGGCGCCTGAGTGACGGGACACAGACGGACCGGCGGGCGGCAGCGACCGGCCGCCGGCCTTTTCCTTGCTGCGGTCCTTGACCTTGTGGCACAGAACGCCCCCTTCGAGACGCCCCGTCGGGCGTCCGGTGGGAGGCTTGAGCCTTGAGCGAGACCCGGCAGCCTGAGCCCGCGCCGCACGCCGTGCCGCGACCGGTCCATGTGATCGGCGGCGGCCTTGCCGGCAGCGAGGCCGCGTGGCAGCTGGCGCAGGCCGGCGTCGCGGTGGTGCTGCACGAGATGCGCCCGCACCGCACCACGGAAGCCCACCTCACCGACGGCCTCGCCGAACTGGTGTGCTCCAATTCCTTCCGGTCCGATGACGCGCAGAGCAATGCGGTCGGCGTGCTCCATGCCGAAATGCGCCAGGCCGGCTCGCTCATCCTCGCCTGCGCCGATGCGAACCAGGTGCCCGCCGGCGGCGCGCTGGCGGTGGACCGCCTCGGCTTCTCCCAGGCGGTGGGCGCCGCGCTCGAAGCCCATCCGCTGATCGAGATCCGCCGCGCGGAGATCGCCGGCCTGCCCCCCGAGGACTGGGACAGCGTGATCGTCGCCACCGGCCCCCTCACCTCCCCGGCACTGGCGGAAGCGGTGCGCGCCGTGACCGGCGAAGAGGCGCTCGCCTTCTTCGACGCCATCGCCCCCATCGTCCATTTCGACAGCATCGACCTGTCGAAGGCTTGGTTCCAGTCGCGCTACGACAAGGAAGGGCCGGGCGGCACCGGCGCCGACTACATCAATTGCCCGCTGGACGAGGCGCAATACAACGCCTTCGTGGATGCGCTGATTGCCGGCGAGAAGGCGCCGCTGCGCGACTTCGAAGCCAAGACCCCCTATTTCGACGGCTGCCTGCCCATCGAGGTGATGGCCGAGCGCGGCCGCGAGACCCTGCGCTTCGGCCCCATGAAGCCGGTGGGCCTCACCAATCCCCACACCCCCGGCGTCAAGCCTTACGCGGTGGTCCAGCTGCGGCAGGACAACAAGCTCGGCACGCTCTACAACATGGTCGGCTTCCAGACCAAGCTGCGCCACGGCGAGCAGGCGCGCATCTTCCGCACCATCCCCGGGCTCGAAGGCGCGGAATTCGCCCGGCTCGGCGGGCTCCACCGCAACACCTATCTCAACTCGCCCCGCTTGCTGGACCCGAGCCTGCGCCTCAAGGCGCTGCCGCGGCTGCGGTTCGCCGGCCAGATCACCGGCTGCGAGGGCTATGTGGAGAGCGCCGCCGTGGGCCTGATGGCCGGGCGCTTCGCCGCCGCCGAACGGCGCGGCCTCGCGCCCGATCTACCGCCCGTCACCACCGCCCACGGCGCCCTGCTCGCCCACATCACCGGCGGCCATCTCGACGCACCCGAAAGCGAGGGGCCGCGCGCCTTCCAGCCCATGAACGTGAATTTCGGCCTGTTCCCGCCGCTCACGGAAGCGCCGAAATCCAGCGACGGCAAGCGCCTGCGCGGTTCCGAGAAGACGCTCGCCAAGAAGCGCGCCCAGGCCGCGCGCGCGCTCAGCGATTTCGCCCTCTGGCTCGACACGGCCGGGAAGGCCGCCTAGAAAAGCCCGATGCCGCGCCGCGAAAATCCAGACGTTGCAATCGAATACGGAGCCGATCCCGCGGCCTTCCGCGTCGACACGGTGCTGAAGCGCGACGTGTTCTCCACCGTCGAGCGCGGCACCTACGTGACCCGGGACGGACGCGAGATGAGGCCGTGCGCCGGTCGCTGGGACGCGGTTTCGCCCTGGTTCGCCTTGCTCGCCGCGCGGCTTGCCGCGTTCGAGCGCCGGGCGCTGGAACAGGTCACGCGCACCGGCGTCACCACCCCGCTGATCGCGGTGGGCCACCGCTTCCTGGTGCGCGGCTGGATCGAGGGCGTGCCGCTCCACATCGCCCGCCCGCACGGCGACCGGCACTTCTTCCATTCCGCGCGGGCGGCGCTGCGCCGCCTCAACCGCGCCGGCTACGTCCACAACGACCTCGCCAAGCAGCAGAACTGGCTGCGCGGGGCGGATGGCGAGGCCTGGCTCATGGACTTCCAGCTGGCGCTGCCCGTCAGCCGGCGCTGGAAGCTCGGCCGGGTTCTGGCCTACGAGGACCTGCGCCATCTCCTGAAGCACAAGCGCACCTATTGCCCTGGAGACCTCACGCCGCGCGAGAAGACGATGCTGGCCAAGAAGAGCCTCATCACCCGCGTGTGGATGGCCACCGGCAAGAAGGTCTACCGCTTCGTGACGCGCCGGCTGATGTCCTATTCCGACACCGAGGGCCGCGGGCCGCGGGTGACGCAGGTGGGCCCGCGCATCGCCGCCGCCCTTGCCGCCCACCCCGAGGTCGCGGCGGTGCACATGGCCGACTTCCAGACGCTCGGCGGCAAGGTGGGGCTCTACGCCTTCGTGGAGCCGCGGGTCGGGGCAGAGCTTCGGCCGAGCGCTGCGCGCGCATCTGGACGCGGCGCTGCCGGACCGGCCCCATCTCGACCACGTCCAGATCGTCCCGCGCCTGCCCCTCGGCGCCGACGGCGCGGTGCGCGACGATCTGCTGCTGCTGGTGGCGCGCAACCAGATCGAGATGGTGGACACCCTCTCCGGCACCGAGGAGGTGCGCGCCCTGATGGCCGACATCGCCCGCGCCCGGCTCAATCTGACGGACCGGATCACCCGAACGGCGGCGTGAGGGGCGGCAGGAGAAGAGCCGTAAATGGAACTTATTCTTAAAAGTTCCGGCGCTTAAGCAATGTTTACAAAGATGACTTTAACCAAGAATAGATATATCAAGAAATAGACACAAATCCGACCGGCGCAAGCAACACGATCAGATTTTGCTGCTTTATAATTTTAACAGCTGAATTGTGATTTTTTACGCCAAGGCGCATCCATCGATCGATATGAGATTGTCCAAATTGACCCATTGTGAAAAGAACACAAAAGAACATCGATCATCCCATTCATTAAAATTCTTTTTTGCTAGTTTGAGACAAAGTCTAAATAAATAATACATGTATATTACAGTAGTCGCTGTCGCAAATATGCCCAATAAAAGATTTGAAATATTCTCCGTCATAATAAACTTTCCTTACAATCCCCGTCTCCCGCACCGACACGCGCGCCACATAGGCTGGCTGCTGCCCCTGGCGACCGCCGCCATCCTCGGCTCTTCAAGCTACCATCCGCTTTCCGCCGCCGTAAGCCCGCCTCGCAAGGCGGGATAATTTCTTTCCGAGATGCACCGCCCCCGTCGCCTCCCGCCTCGACCGGTGGACCTATGAACCTCGCCGGCGCTTCCTGCGCCTGAGCATGGATGCCTCGACCAGGCCGGAGCATGGCGCGCCTGGGAGGGGCCTGAAGGGGTGAACCGAGAGCCTCGGGCCTGTCCACGTCGCCCGTCCCGTCCTGGTCGAACACCAGCACGACGTCGCCGGCGGCGGCCCAGGACATGCGGTGCTGCGTGCCGTCGCCGTTCACGTAGCGACAGATGGTGGAGGATGAGCGGGGTGACGCTGAAGATCTTTAACGTCGCGTGACGGCAAAGAAGGCACATGCCCAGATTGAATCGTTTCTGACCTAGCCCACCTTTGATGTTTATGCTTGTGATCAAAAGCCTTGTATGGACACTGAATTCATTATAGTGATTTTAATTTTCTGATGAAATATATTTCTATTGCTATAAATGCTCCGAACATGAAAAATTGACTCAAATGAAGAAAAAATACTCTAACATACTAATGTCATTCATGTTTGCAAGCGAATTATTGATGTACGTATCAATATAATGGTATATATAAAACAGACATGTATACAATAAAAAATATACTTTATTTTGAGTGATATATAATTATTTATTAAGCATAAAATCGTAAAAATGGATGCCAAAGATATCGCTAAAAGCGGAATCGATATAATATTTAAGCCAGATGTAATTAAAATTACATAAAATAAAATAGAAGAATTAAAAATCAATACACCTGATATCGTCTTCGCAATTGAAAGCGGCGAATGAGTTATTGTTGTAAGTATTTTGAATCATTTGTTTAGGCCCTATTAATTGAGCGCCGGCATGTAGTTTGCTCGTCGCGTTAAAATAGACCGTAAATAAAAGTTGCGCTATCTCTCCATCCCCGCCTCATGCCGATACCCCAAGATCGGCGAAAGCAGATACTTGATGAGCAGCCACTGCCCCATCTTGATCTCCACCGCTACCTGCACCAAACTGAGCTGCTCCGTAAACATATAGCTTCCTCATTAAGGTGGATTTAATGACTCTATGTTTTCCGAAAGTAATTGTTATTCTTTGAAAAATTGTAATATATCGATTCCACTTCCTCCATAGATAGGATTTGCATTACTATATTATGCGCCAGAACAATAGTTTGATTGAGTTTATTTGACATAACTATCTCATTTCTTCAAGCGCAGATTTGGCGTCTAGAGCGTTATCGATTTTGATAAAAATATACCTAAACATAAAAATAGTCACTCCAACTCCAATTGTTATAGGCAGGATTCCACTTATATTTAAATTATCTCCTACGCTAAACGACCCCCGTTGATAGTATCCAAGAATGACATTCGAAATAAAATATTTACAATGATAATTTTTATTCTTTTTCCTGATTTTTTATGTCTTTTTACACTCATGCCCAACAAAAACACCGGCGTTTATAATAACAAAACAATTTTATTAGAAGGGAGATAAAATCTGTCTTTTCGTAAATTATGATATAAATCTCAACGGATGGAACGACCGTCAAAATAATAATTGATAATACCGATATCCATGTATGTAATTTCTCTGGATTGTCTGGCGTTGAGAGGGGCATTTATATTATCCGCCGTAATTTAATTTGATATCAATAATTTATTTCACGTAGGGGCAATCATCTCTCCCTCCCGAAATCATGCCGATACCTCAAGATCGGCGAGAGCAGATACGCGATCAACCGCCGCTGCCCCGTCTCGATCTCCGCCGTCACCGCCATCCCCGCCTCGATGGGCCGGAACCCCTGCTCGGTCTCGATCCCCGCCTCCCGCACGGACACGCGCGCCACATGGGCCGGCTGCCGCCCCTGGCGATCGCCGCCATCCTCGCCCGCATTCTTCTTCACGCTACCATCGGCGACATGGCGCCGTAAGAGGCGACGCGGAACATGGTCTCCTGTCCCGGCTTCGGCGGCATACGACGCCGTCGCCCTCCGGCTCGACCGGAGGGCCCATGCTCGGGCCGCCGGCCTGGACCCGGCGCATGGATGCTCCGGTCAAGCCGGAGCATGACGGTTCGCAAATCATGCGGCACAATCTTGGAATGGCGGCGCATGGCCCATCGCCGCCGCCCCCTCACCCCCATCCCCTCTCCCGCGAGGGGAGAGGGGAGATGCGCCCCGCATTCACGGGTTCCGCCACCGGACGCGCCGACATCGCACGCCATCCCCGCCGTTCGCGCCCCCTCTCCCCTTGCGGGAGAGGGCCGGGGTGAGGGGTTCGGACGCCCCTCGGCACGCCCCGCTGGGGCCGGACCGCGCCGAGTGCTAGTCTCCCCCTCCCCCAACCACCGGGAGACCCCATGCCCGACCTCATCCTCGGCCTTGCCACTGCCCTCGCCATCGGCCTCGTGGTGGGCGTCGAGCGTGGATGGCGCGAGCGGGACGAGCCGGCGGGCAGCCGGACCGCGGGGGTGCGCACCTATGCGCTGTCGGCTCTTGGGCGGCGTCGCCGCGGCGCTCGCCCAGGCCACGGGCAGCGCGGCGGTGCTGTGGGGCACCGGCCTCGCCTTCACCGCCGTGTTCGCCGCCTTCAAGTATCGCGAGATGGCCGGAGGAGGAGGACTTCAGCGCCACCGCATCATCGCCGCCATGCTGGTGTTCGCGCTCGGCGCGCTCGCCGTGGCGGCGAGCCGCAGGCGCCGGCGCCACCGCCATCGCC
>NZ_JBNFNU010000133.1:0-10278 GCF_057364445.1 Xanthobacter sp. BG11Y11_SDJG | reverse complement strand
CTTCGGCGCCGTCTCCGCGTCCGGCTGATCCAGCGCGTCCCCCAGGCGGGCGAGCGCCCGCGCCGGACTGGCCGACCGCGGTGCCGACGCCGGTGAGCGCGCCGAGCGCGGTCGAAAACAGCGCCGAGAGCGCCAGGAAGCCGATCAGCGTGCCGATGGTCATGGGGGTGTGGATGATCAGCAGCGTCCCCACGCCGAGCACGGCGAGGGTGGTGAAGCGGCTGCCGAAATAGGGCAGGGCGGTCAGCAGGTGGGTGGTGCGGCCGCTGCGCTGCTCGGAATTGATCAGCCGCGCCTCGGCCTGGACCATGCGGTTGAACAGGATCTGCTCGCTGCCGGTGGCGCGCGCCTGCTCCAGCAAGGCGGCGCCCTGGACCCCGGCCGCATGCGCCTGGCCGGCGATCATCTGCAGGTGCAGCGCCTCGGTTTCCACCCGCCGCGTGACCTCGCGCAGGACCGCGAGCTCCACCAGCGCCAAGGCGACCACCACCGCGGTCAGCAGGGGATCGTAGAGCAGCATCACGCCGGCATAGCCCAGCATGGCGATGCCGCTGACAGCGGCCTGGGCCACCGGCCCCGAAACCGTGCCCGCCACCTGGGTCGCGAACTGGGTGCGGCTCGACACCTCCACCGGGCTGCGGCGCACGAAGAACTCAAAGGGCAGGTGGAACATGCGCCAGACATAGCGGGCGGAGACCACGGCATTGATCTTGGTGCGCAGCAGCAGCAGGCCGCGCAGATAGACGAAGCTGAGCGCGGCATTGAACAGGCCGACCGCGATGATGGCGGCGAGCAGCGGCAGCAGCCAGTCGCCGTGGCCCTGGACCAGATAGTCGTCGACGAAGACCTGGGTAAAACCCGGCACCAGCGCCCCGACCGCCACCAGGAGCGCGCTGGTGAGGATGATGGCGAAGAAGGCCGGCCACGACCCCTTCAGCTGCCCCAGCAGGCGTACGAGCGTGGGACGCGGCGGCCGCGTGCGCTGGAAGTCCGGCCCGGGCGCAAGGGCGAGGGTGATGCCGGTGAAGCTCGCGCCGAATTCCGCGCGGTTCAGAAGGCGCCGCCCGTTGGCGGGATCGTTGATCTGGAACTGGTGGCCCCGGACCGCCTCCAGCACGACGAAATGGTCGAAGTTCCAGAACAGGATCTGCGGAAAGGGGAGTTCGGCGAGGGTCTCGGGCTCGCGTTTGTAGGCCTTCGCGTCGAGGCCGCGCTCCCGGGCCGCGGCGAGGATGTCGGCGGCCGACGTGCCGTCGCGCGAGACGCCGCAGCTGTCGCGCACCTGATCGAGCGTCTCCCACCGGCCGAAGCCGGCGAGCACCATGGCGAGGCAGGCGGCACCGCACTCGGCCGCCTCCATCTGAAGCACCGTGGGAACCCTGTGCGGCCGGTGGACGCTCATGCGGTCCGCGCCTCGCGCGGGCGGCACGGGGTGGACGCATCGCCGGATGCCGTCAGGGGGAGCGTCGGCCGTGGGCGACTCCAGTCGCTGGCGCCGCACTCCACCGCGGCCGGACAAGGGGACGCGGCGGAAGCAGCCGTCATTTCGTGCCCGCCGCCAGCCGGCGCAGCGTCGCGAACGCGGCGGCGATCTGGTCCTCCACCGAAAGGCCCCGCGCCGCGGCGTCTTCCAGCGCCGCGTAGGCGGTCTTCAGCGCGTCGTCGCCATAGTCCGGTGGCTTGCCGCCGCCGCGCTCGATCACCTGCTTTTCGAGATCGATCACGGTGAGGAAGGCGACGAGGCGGCTCTTGCCGTGCGCGACGGCGTCGTTGAAGTAGCCGGCCGACAATTGCCGCTCCCCCGCCTTGTAGGCGGCGTCCATCTGCGCCTCGGTGGGGCTGGCCACCGATCCCAGCTCACGCGCGCCGAGGCGGCCGATCCAGTCCGCCTGGGACTGGGACCAGCCGCTCGCCAGGGCGCGCGCCGTGAACTTGGCCTCCATCCCCGTCATGCTCTCCATCTGGACCAACTCGATATGCGCAGGCTGCGGGGGCATCTCGAACAGGATCGGCACGGGTCTCTCCGAACGCTCGGGGCCCGCGGGCGCGGACCCCCGCCGTTTCACTGCTTGGTCTGCGGCTCCGGATCGGCACCGAGACGCCGCGCGATTTCCGCGAAGCCGGCGGCAATCTGCTGTTCGCTCGACAGCCCTTGCGCCGCCGCCGCCTCGACCACCTCGCAGGCGGCGATCAGCACCGGGTCCGGATAATCGGGCGGGGTATCGCCCCGGCGCTCGGCGATCTGGCGCTCAAGGTCGATCACCGTGAGGAAGGCGGTGATGCGGTTCTTGCCTTCGTTCAGGGCATTCTCGAAATAGCCCACCGTAAGCTTGCGGCGGGCGGTTGCGTAAGCATCGTTCAGCGCCTCGATCGTCGGCTTGCCGTCGACGATCTCCTGAAACAGGGTCTGCTTGGCGAGAATGTCGAGCCAATGCGCCTGCGAGTCCGACCAGCCCTCGGCCGCGGCGGCTTCGAGGATCTTCTGGCGGGACACGGCGTCGAGCTCGCGCAGGTTTTCAGTGAGGCGCGCAGCCTCTTCCGCATTTTGCGCGGCGATGCGTTCGGGGGACATGTCTGCTTCGCTCATATCTTCACCTTCTGTCCGGTGCGCGGCCGATCAGCTGAAAAAGCCCTTGGCGGATGCTGTAATCAGTTTATCATAGTTCCAGATCAAATTAAATGCCAAGCGCAGAGGATTTGTTTCTATAGTTGCCTTTTTTCCATCTGTTTTATAATCAAGTATGTCCAGTGTTGATTTTACGACTTCTTCGTTTGCCTTTTTATAGTCGCCAGTAACCTTGATGTCGAACGTTCCGCCAACGCCGGCATACCCCCCTATCTTCAATTTCACTTCCACCTTTCCATTCTCGATCTTCACCTCGGGTTCAAACGTGCCGCCAACCGTGCCGACCTTGATGTGCCCGCCGACCGTGACGCCGTTCCCGTCCTTGGACGTGACGCTACCTTCGAGGTCCGCACCCATGCCGATTCCGGCTTCCGCGCTGCCGCCCACTTTCGCCTTCAACGTTCCGGCTGACGGATCAAACGTGACTTCCGCGCCCGCTTTGGCCTCGGCCTTCGCCTGGATGAAGACGTCACCACCGATCTTGGCCGAACCCTCGCCGATCTTGACCTCGTGCGAGGTGCTCAGCGAACCTGTCAGCTCGGCATTCGCCGCCACATCTGCCTTCAGTCCGTCGAAACCCAGATGAAGGCCCGCCTTGACGCCGGCCTCGCCGTGCGAGGAGATCGACCTCTCCGACGTGTGCTCCAGCCCGAACAGCGTGTCGGTTTCGGAATGCTTGATTTCTCCATGCCCAATTAGGCGTGAGGAGGCCTCCCCATTTAGGGCCGACCCGGTCAGCGAGAAACCCGCCTTGTTCTCGAATTCCCCACTGGCATAGACCGAGTCCTTGACGATCCTCTTGTTGCCCGAAGAATCCGTGAACTCCTTGATCTCCTCGTAGCCGGCTTCCCCCTTGGGCGCCCAGACCGTGTTCTTGCCCTGGCCAAGCGAGGCGTCCCAGCTTCCCCGCCATGCTTCAGGGTGGTCTGGTGGAGCGTATTGACCGTGATCTTGACGCCGTCCAATTCGCGCGTCTCGCTCTCGACCCCGCCATGGGTGACGTCGGTGGTGGTCGTCTTGGAGTAGCTTCCGATCTCCTTGGCTTCGTTCTTGGCCGCCTCGGTAAAAGCCTGGTCAGCGGCATTGACGGCAAGGCCGGTAATCTTCTGACGGAGCTCCGCGTCCTTCTTGGCCTTGTCCTTGGCCGCGTCCTCCGCCTTCTTGTCGGCCTCGGCCTTGGCCTTGGCGGCCTGCGCCTCGCGCAGCGCTTTTTCGACTTGGGCGTTCACGTCGTGCCCGGAAGGCGCATCCCCCGTCGACTTGACGGGGTCGGCGGCCGGCTTCTCGGTGGCGGAGCCGGTGGGCGCCGAATTGGCGCGCGGGCGGGTCTCGTCGCCGGCATCGGAGCGCGCCTTCGCGAGCGCGTCGTCGGCCTTCTTGAGATCCGTCGTCTTGTCCTGGACCTTGTCGGCGACCTTCTTCGACAGATCGTCCTTGAGGGTGGCGAGCTGCTTCTGGCTTTCCTGTTGATCGAGGAGCGCTGCGTGATAGGCGTCCTGCGCCTTCTTGATCTCATGCGCCGGCTTGTCGGCCTGGATCGCGTTCTTGTAGCCGGCCTCGGCGTCCTTCACCGTCTGGGTGTTGATGGCGTGGATGTCCTGCGCCAGGCTCGCCAGCTTCTGCGCGTGCTGCACGGCGTCACCGCCGTCCTTGAGCACGCTCTGCTGCGCCTTGACCAACTGATCGAACGCGGTCTTCACGTTCTGCTCGGCCGTCTTCACGCCGTCCTGGGCCGCGGTCTGGCTGCGGCCCTCTTCGGTCTTCGCCAGCAGGTTCGCCAGATGGGCGTCCTGCGCCTTTGAGGCCGTCTCCGCTGCCGCCTTGTCGGCCGCCTTCTGCTGGTCCAGCGCGGTCGATTTCGTCGTCGTCTTCCAATCGTCCGACGAGTTCGCCAGGTCCTTTTCGGTGCTCTTGCCCGCGTAGGTCTTGCTGATCTCGACGCCGGGCTTCAGCTTGACGCCATGGATGTCGCGGAAGTCGGCGAGAATCTCCTTGATCTTGTCGGGGTCGAGGGTCGCAAGCGTCTCGGCCGCGGACCCGGATGTGTCACCGTCCGCCCGGGCGACCGACGCAGCGCCGGGCGCCGCGACCTTGATGCTGGAGGCGCCGGACTGGGCCTGGAAACCTGGGCTGATTTGCTCGACCGTGATCGCGCCCTTGTCCAGTTCCGGTCCCTGGCCGCCGGCCTTGGCACTGGAGCTGGACGAGGCCTCGGCGCTTGCGCTGGCCTTGATGCTGATTCCGGACCCTTCGGCCTGGGTCGTCGGCGCGGAGCCGGTCTTGGCCCCCTCGGCATGAGACGTGAACGAGGCGGCATCAATCTGGCCGGACTTCATGAGCGTGTCGCCGGCCAGCAGGACGGGCGACCCAACTCCGGGCGTCGCGACCTTGATGCCGGGGCCGGCCGAGACAGCCTGCAGACCGCCATCGACGCGCTCGATGGTGATCTTGCTCTTGACCGCTTCCGGTCCCTGGCCGCCGGCCTTGGCGCTGAAGCTTGCCGAGGACTCAGCGCTCGCACCCGCCTTATGGCTGGTGACGGATCCGTCGGCATGGGCCGTCGGCGCGGCAGTCTCGGACGCGCCGGCTTTCATCGCGCTGCCGGGCCCGTGGCTGCCGGGAGGAAGGAAGCCGTGATGCGCGACATCGACGAACCCGCCGGCTTCTGCCCCGGCGGTCAGCGCGGCGGCGCGCTCGCCATCCATGGGCTTTGCTTCTTCCGATCTCGTCCCGCCGACGATCGCCTTGAGGACCTCGTCCGACAGGGGCGCGTCGTCTGCGTCAGGCAAACCTTTGTCAGTGTTGCTCATGTGTCTCGCCTCGATGTCCGGACCGATCGGTTTGGCTCGGCAGGAGCGGCCGCAGCCGCCATTCCAAAAAATCGATTTAATTCAATGGGGATTTGAGATCCGCCAGGAACAGGGCCCGACGGCCGGACCGCCGAACCCGGGCGCTGCGTGGCGCTCCGGCGTCCCAGGGCACGCGGTGCGCGGCGCGGCAGGTTCGCGGCCATCACGGACGCACTTTCGCGCGTCGCATTCCGCCGGGACCCGACAGCAGGCCTGAACAACGGTGCCGCGGTCTTGGCGCGCAGGCCTTCGGTGGTTGTGATCACGGGTCTCCCGGTTTCCCCGCGCACGAGGATCGGCGCACGCCGCTTTGGCTGCCGGCGATCCTGGTGCGCATAACCGCATTGACGTACCTCTTCTGCACCGAGTTTTGCGCCAGATCAATCCCTGTTTTTCGAGCCGGCACATCGCCGACTAGCGCCAAGCTGTTGTTTGAAAACGGTTTCTTCAGCGAAATCAACGCCGGGCGGCCCCGTGGCGGCGCCTGGAGCGGGATCCGTTCCGATGCGGCCCATTCCGGGGCGGCCCTGATCGCAGGCGCCGGCCGCAGCGACTTGCCCGTCCGCCCACAGCCGCGGTCCGGCAGCGAGCCGCGACCATCGCCTCAAGGCTCGGCCCCGGTGAAGCATGACGATGATGCTCGATCCCCAAGACAGAACATATTGCGAACGGAGAACAAAGAGAGTACAACGGCGACGTTCTCGTTTTTCCTTGCGCCAGCCCCGGAGCGCGGCAATGACTCAGGCGACACTCCGACTCGTCGAAGGTTCCTCCATGGACAAGACCAAGGCGCTGGACGCCGCGCTTTCCCAGATCGAGCGCCATTTCGGCAAGGGCTCGATCATGCGGCTCGGCAAGGGCGGCAAGGCGCTCGAGATCGAGAGCATTCCCTCCGGCTCGCTCGGTCTCGACATTGCGCTCGGCATCGGCGGCCTGCCGAAGGGACGCGTGGTCGAGATTTTCGGCCCGAATCGTCGGGCAAGACCACGCTGGCGCTGCACACGGTGGCCGAGGCGCAGAAGAAGGGCGGCACCTGCGCCTTCATCGACGCCGAGCACGCGCTCGACCCGGTCTATGCGCGCAAGCTGGGCGTGAACCTCGATGAGCTCCTGATCTCCCAGCCTGACGCGGGCGAGCAGGCGCTGGAGATCGCCGACACGCTGGTGCGCTCGGGCGCCATCGACGTGCTGGTGGTGGATTCGGTCGCCGCCCTCACCCCGAAAGCCGAGCTCGAGGGCGAGATGGGCGAGAGCCAGCCCGGCATGCAGGCGCGCCTCATGAGCCAGGCGCTGCGCAAGCTCACCGGCTCGATCTCCAAGTCCAACACCATGGTGATCTTCATCAATCAGATCCGCATGAAGATCGGGGTGATGTACGGCTCGCCGGAGACCACGACCGGCGGCAACGCGCTCAAGTTCTACGCCTCCGTGCGCCTCGACATCCGCCGCATCGGCATGATCAAGGAGCGCGACGAGGTGGTGGGCAACCAGACCCGCGTGAAGGTGGTGAAGAACAAGCTCGCTCCGCCCTTCAAGCAGGTGGAGTTCGACATCATGTATGGCGAGGGCGTCTCGAAGACCGGCGAACTGCTCGATCTCGGCGTCAAGGCGGGCGTGGTGGAGAAGTCCGGCGCCTGGTTTTCCTATGACAGCCAGCGCCTCGGGCAGGGACGCGAGAACGCCAAGACCTTCCTGCGGCAGAACGTGGAGGTGGCGGGGCGCATCGAGGCGGCGATCCGCCAGAATGCGGGCCTGATCGCCGAAAAGATCCTGGCGGGCGACCCCGAGGCCGATGCCGAGGGCACCGAGGCCGACGCCTGAACCTGACTCCCCGGCGGGGTTCCGGCCGAGGGGCGTGCTCCGCCGGTCCGCCTTTCGGATGCGCCTGTCGAATCCGGATCGCGGGCGCATGCGCATGCGCTCCCGCTGCCCAGATCCCCGCTTCTCGTGTCCCCCGCTTCCCCCGTTCCTCCTTCCCGCGCGCCGGCTACGCCCGCCGCCGCTGCAGGTGCCGCGCGGCTGTGCCCTCCCGCCGGGGACCGGAGGGGTCCCCAACGCGCGGGTTCCTGGACAAGAGCAGGCCCCGCCGTTAAACGAACCCGGTTCCGGTCGGTATCCGCGCAGGGTCCGACGGAGCCGCGAAGCGTCCGTTTCGGTGCGCGCTCGCGCGGAGACCACCACCGCCGGACGCACCCGCGCCGGCCCTGAGGGATGATGGCCGGCACATGAGCGGCGTGAACGAGATCCGGTCGACCTTCATCGACTACTTCGTCAAGCAGGGGCACGAGGCGGTCGCCTCCTCGCCGCTCGTCCCGCACAATGACCCCACCCTCATGTTCACCAATGCGGGGATGGTGCAGTTCAAGAACGTCTTCACCGGAGTGGAGAAGCGGCCCTATGCGCGCGCCGTGACGTCGCAGAAATGCGTGCGCGCCGGCGGCAAGCACAACGACCTCGACAATGTGGGCTACACCGCGCGGCACCACACCTTCTTCGAGATGCTCGGCAACTTCTCGTTCGGCGACTATTTCAAGGACCGCGCCATCGAGCTGGCCTGGAACCTCGTCACCCGCGAGTTCGAGCTGCCGAAGGACCGCCTGCTGGTCACCGTCTACAGCGAGGACGACGAGGCGCACCGCCTGTGGAAGTCCATCGCCGGCCTGCCGGACGAGAAGATCATCCGCATCCCCACCTCGGACAATTTCTGGTCCATGGGCGACACCGGGCCGTGCGGGCCGTGCTCGGAGATTTTCTTCGACCACGGGCCGCACATCGCCGGCGGTCCGCCCGGATCGCCGGATGCGGACGGCGACCGCTTCATCGAGATCTGGAACCTCGTGTTCATGCAGTACGAGCAGCTCGCCGGCGGCGAGCGGGTCGGCCTGCCGCGGCCCTCCATCGACACCGGCATGGGGCTGGAGCGCATCTCCGCCGTGCTCCAGGGCACGCATGACAATTACGAGACCGACCTCATGCGGGCGATCATCGCCGAGGTCGCCGAACTGACGGAAGTGGACGCGAACGGCCCGCAGAAGGCAAGCCACCGGGTGATCGCCGATCATCTGCGCGCCGCGGTCTTCCTGACCGCCGACGGCGTGCTGCCTTCCAACGAGGGGCGCGGCTACGTGCTCCGGCGCATCATGCGGCGCGCCATGCGCCACGCCCAGCTGCTCGGCGCCAAGGAGCCGCTGATGCACCGCCTCGTGCCGATCCTGGTGCGCGAGATGGGCCGCGCCTATCCGGAGATCGTGCGCGCCGAGCCGCTCGCCGAAGAGACCCTGCTGCTGGAGGAGACCCGCTTCCGGCGCACGCTGGAGCGCGGCCTCGCCATCCTGGAGGAGGAGACCGCGCACCTGACCGCCGGCGGCCGCTTCCCGGGCGAGGTGGCGTTCAAGCTCTACGACACCTACGGCTTTCCGCTCGACCTAACCCAGGACGCGCTGCGCGCCCGCGACATCTCGGTCGATCTTGCCGCCTTCGACGCCGCCATGGCGCGCCAGAAGGCGGAGGCACGCGCCAACTGGGCCGGGTCCGGCGAGGCGGCCACCGACACGGTCTGGTTCGCGCTGCGCGACGAGGTGGGGGCCACCGAGTTCCTCGGCTACGAGACCGAGAAGGCCGAAGGCGTGGTGCGGGCCATCGTGCGCGAGGGCGCGCCGGTGGAGCGGCTTTCCGCCGGCGAGCGCGGCCTCGTCATCCTCAATCAGACGCCGTTCTACGGGGAATCGGGCGGCCAGGTGGGCGATGTCGGCCAGCTTTCGGGGGAGGGCGGCCTTGCCGCCACCGTCCACGGCACCCAGAAGAAGCTCGGCGACCTCATCATCCACGACGTCAGCGTCGCGGCGGGCACGCTCGCGCTCGGCACGCCGGTGGCGCTGGAGGTGGACCATGCGCGCCGCTCCGCGGTGCGCGCCAACCATTCCGCCACCCACCTCCTGCACGAGGCGCTGCGGCGGGTGCTAGGCGACCACGTGGCGCAGAAGGGCTCGCTGGTGGCGCCCGACCGCCTGCGCTTCGACTTCTCCCACCCCAAGCCCCTCACCGAGGAGGAGCGCGCCGAGGTGGAGGACATCGCCAACCGCTTCGTGCTGCGCAACGAGCCGGTGGAGACCCGCATCCTGGCGGTGGACGATGCCATCAAGTCCGGCGCCCGCGCGCTGTTCGGCGAGAAGTATGGCGAGGAGGTGCGCGTCGTCTCCATGGGCACCGACGAGGCAATGGCGCGCCATATTCGGTGGAGCTGTGCGGCGGCACCCATGTGAAGCGCACCGGCGACATCGGTCTCATCACCGTGGTCGGCGAAGGGGCCGTGGCCTCGGGCGTGCGCCGCATCGAGGCGATGACCGGGACGGCCGCGCGCCGCTTCCTCAACGGCGCCAACACGGCCCTCCAGGCCGCCGCCGCCACCCTCAAGGCGCCGGTCGCCGAAGTGGAGGCGCGCCTGACGGTCCTGGTGGAGGAGCGCCGCAAGCTCGAGCGCGATCTCGCGGATGCCCGCAAGAAGCTCGCCATGGGCGGCGGCGCGGGCGGCGGCGACGAGGTGCGCGCGGTGGGCGACGTGAAGCTCATGGCGCGCGCGGTCTCCGGCATCGAGATCAAGGATCTCAAGGCCCTGGTCGACGAGGGCAAGAAGCGCATCGGCTCCGGCGTGGTCGCCATCGTCGGCGTCACCGAGGACGGCAAAGCCGGCATCGTCGTCGGCGTCACGCCCGACCTGACCGGCCGCGTCGATGCGGTGGCCCTGGTGCGGCTCGGCGCCGAGGCGCTGGGGGGCAAGGGCGGCGGCGGCCGGCCGGACATGGCC
>NZ_JBNFNU010000132.1:0-10395 GCF_057364445.1 Xanthobacter sp. BG11Y11_SDJG | reverse complement strand
GAGCGTCTGCCGGTCGTCTCGCCGGCCGGGAACACCAGTTCCTCGCACAAGCGGCCGGCGGCGGGGCATCCTCGAACAATTGGGCGTAATGGAGCTGCACCCGCTGCAGGCGCTCCACCAAAGCCGCGGCGAAGGCGTCCCGATCGGCATAGCCCATGAAGCGGGCGAACGCTTCCATGGCCTCGCGGCTTTCGGGCAGTTCGTGGGTCTGGGCGTCCGCCACCATCTGGATGCGGTGCTCCACCCGGCGCAGGAAGCAATAGGCCTCCTTCAGCTCGTCGCGGACCTTGGGGGCGATCCAGCGATGGTCCACCAGCGCATCCAGCGCGTCGAGGGTGCGCGAGGTGCGCAGCATCGGGTCGCGGCCGCCGGCGATCAGCTGCTGGGTCTGCACGAAGAACTCGATCTCGCGGATGCCGCCCCGCCCGAGCTTCACGTTGTGCCCTTCGACCGCCACCACGTCGTGGCCGCGGAAGGCGTGGATCTCGCGCTTCATGGCATGGACGTCGGCGATGGCCTGGAAATCCAGCACCCGGCGCCACACGAAGGGGGCCAGCTCGCCGAGGAAAGCGCGGCCCACCGCGAGATCGCCCGCCACGGCGCGCGCCTTGATATAGGCGGCCCGTTCCCAGGTGGCGCCCTCGCGCTCGTAATAATCGAGCGCGGCATGGGTGGAGAGCGCGACCTGGGTCGAGCCGGGATCCGGCCGCAGGCGCAGGTCCACCCGCAGCACATAGCCGTCCGCGGTGCGCTCCTGGATCAGCCGCACCAGCCCCTTGGTGATGCGCACGAAGAAGGGCGAAGGCTCGATCCCGTCGGCGAGCGGCGCCGCCTCGCGGTCATAGACCACCACGAGGTCGATATCGCTCGAATAGTTGAGTTCGCGTGCCCCATGCTTGCCCATGGCGATCACGGCGAGCCCGCTCGGCCCGTCCGGCGCGGCGGCGGCCGCGTCGATCTTGCCCGAACGTGCGGCGTCCTTCAGCAGGAAGCACAGCGCCGCCCGCACCGCGGTGTCGGCGACATCGGTCAAGGCACCCGTCACCTGGTCGAGATTGAAGGCGCCGCCGATGTCGGCGAGGGCGATGGTCAGCGCCGCCTCCGCGCGCATGCGGCGCAGCGCGCGCATGATCTCCGCTTCGTCCTGCGCCGCCTCGGCCACCGCCACGGCGGCGGCCGTGAGCGCATCGAGATGCGCGCCGGGATCGGTGCCGAGCGCGCGCAGCAGCCGCCCAGGCTCGGCGCGCACGAGGTCAAGCAGGAACGGCGAGCCTTCGGTGAGGCCGAGGCAGACGGCAAGCGCGACTGGGTGCGCCGCCAGCAGGGCCGCCAGCGCTGCGGCATCCTGCGGATCGAGGCGATCGGTGGCCTGGGAAAGTTTAAGCTTTGCCGTCTGAGGATCGGCGACCACCGGCGCTTCCCGCATCAGCGACGCGAGCGGCAGGAGGCCGGGCGAATCCGGTTCGTGTGGAGCGCGCATGTCGTGCCCTAAAGGCACGAGGCCGCGCCGGAGCGCAAGCCCCCTCGGCGGCTCGAGCGCGGCGCGGCGGCGATGGGCGCCGCCAGCAGAACGCCCAAAAGGTTAATGCGGCGCCGGTGGCGGGCGGTGTCCGCCCGGTTTTGGCTCATGGTGCCTTTGCCGGCAAACGGAGTGTCGCGACGAGGCCCGGATCGTTGTCGGAGAACGAAAGGCTGCCGCCATGCAGATGCGCCACCGCAGCCACCAGAGACAGGCCGAGCCCCGAGCCCGGCCGGTGCGGCTCGCCTCCAGGCGCACGAAGCGCTCCACCACGCGGCCGTGCTCGGACGCAGGGATGCCCGGCCCCTGATCGGCGACCCGCAGCACCGCATCGCCGTCCTCGCGCGCAAGGGTGACGGCGACGCGCCGTCGCGCGCCCTCCTCAGGGGCCGCATATTTGATGGCGTTGTCGACCAGGTTCGAGAGCGCCTGCGCCAGCAGTTCGCGCATGCCGTGCACCACCACGGGCGTGGTGGTCACCTCCAGATCGAGGCCCTTCTCGTCGGCCAGCGGCTCATAAAGCTCGGACACGTTCTCGCCGATGTCGGCGAGATCCACCTCGCTCATGGAGGCGCGCGCCTGTCCGGCCTCGGCGCGGGCGATCATGAGCAGCGCGTCGAAGGTGCGGATCAGCGCATCGCTCTCCTCGATGGTGTCTTCCAGCGCCCGGCGCCACTGGGCCTCGCCGTCCGCGGTGCGCAGCGCCTCCTCCGCCCGGTTGCGCAGGCGGGTGAGCGGGGTCTTCAGATCGTGGGCGATGTTGTCCGAGACGTCCTTCAGCCCCTGCATCAGCGCCTCGATGCGCTCCAGCATGGCATTGAGGGAATGGGCGAGGCGGTCGAACTCGTCGCCGGTTCCGGCCAGCGCGAGTCGGCCGGACAGATCGCCGGCCATGATGGTCTCGGAGGTGGCGGTCATGGCGTCGATGCGCTTCAGCACCCGGCGCGTCACGAACACGCCGCCGGCCAGGCCCAGCCCGACGATCAGCAGCACCGCCCACTGCGCCGGACGGGTGACGAGCGCGCGCAGGGTGTCGCGCTCCTCGATGTCGCGGCCCACCAGCAGGCGGTAGCCGCCCGGCAGGATGTCCACCTCCACGAACGCCACATGGCTTTTGGTGCCGCTCTCCTCGGGCCGGTTGTAGGTGGTGAAGCGCGTGCCCGGCTGGTCGAGCAGGCCGAGCGGCAGGTCCGAGACGTTGGTGGCGATCACCTCGCCCTGGAAATTGGCCAGCATGTAGATGGACGAGCCCGGCCGCCGGGTGCGCCGGTCGATCACATAGACGAGACGCTGGATGCCGCCGATGCGGTACTGGTCGGACAGGAAGCGGATCTCGCGCTCCAGGTCGTCCGCCACCTGCACCTGGATCAGCTGGCGGGTGTGCCACGCGGTGTAGACGATCACCGAGACCGCGAACACCGCGAACACCAGCAGATAGGCCGCGAGCAGCTTGAACGCCGTGGTGCGCATCAGCCGCGCGAGATTGGCGAACACCTTCACCGGCGAGTCTCCCGCGCGGCGGCCGGCGCGCTCACTTGGCCCCCGCGCTCACTTGGCCACCGCGTTCACTTGGCCACCGCGTTCACTTGGCCCCCGCGCGCACCATGTAGCCGGCGCCGCGGACCGTGTGGATGAGCGGCACCTCGAAGCCCTTGTCGATCTTCGCCCTCAGACGCGAGACATGGACGTCGATGACGTTGGTCTGCGGGTCGAAATGATAATCCCAGACGTTTTCCAGCAGCATGGTGCGCGTCACCACCTGACCGGCGTGGCGCATGAGATATTCGAGCAGACGGAATTCGCGCGGCTGGAGGACGATCTCCTTGCCGCCCCGCGTCACCGAATGGGAGAGGCGGTCCAGCTCCAGGTCGGCCACCTTGTAGACCGTCTCGGCCGCCTGCGGCGCGCCGCGCCGCGACAGCGCCTCGACGCGCGCCAGCAGCTCGGTGAAGGCATAGGGCTTGGGGAGATAGTCGTCGCCGCCGGCGCGCAGTCCCTGGACGCGGTCGTCCACCTGGCCGAGGGCGGAGAGGATGAGCACCGGCGTGGTGTGGCCGCGCCCGCGCAGCTCGGAAACCAGCGACAGGCCGTCGCGCTGGGGCAGCATGCGGTCGACGATCATCACGTCGTACTTGCCGTCGAGCGCCAAAGCGAGGCCCTCCTCGCCGTCGCCCGCGAGATCCGCTACGTGGCCGGCCTCCTTGAAGGCCTTGCGCAGGTATTCCGCGGCGTCGCGGTCGTCCTCGACCAGTAGCAGGCGCATGGGGGTGGAAGAGCCCAGATCGAGATTCGCAATCATGGCACTCTAGCCGAGCCTCGCGTCAGGTCCACACTCGGACGTTGGGGCGGGAGTGGCGCGGGAAGCCCTCTGGAGACTTCCCGCGCCGTCGGGTCCGAAGCGGCTGGGGGCGACAGGGATAGGCCGCCTCGGGTCCGATGGGAAAAATCAGGCCCGGCGCCGCCCCTCGGCGGCGCCGGGCCGGGTCATGCGGGAGAGGCTCAGCCCTTCGCCTTGGTGTCCATGGAGATGGCGACGAAGCGGATGCCCTGCTCGCCCTTCACCTGGATGAGGACCGCCTTGCGGTTCTCGGCCTTGGCGGCGGCGAGGCCCTCGCGGATGTCCTTGGGCGTGGAGACGGCCTTGTCGCCCACCTTGAGGATCACGTCGCCGGTCTTCACGCCGCGCTGGGCGGCGGCGCGTTCGGGTCGACGCCGGTCACCACGACGCCCTCGGAGCCGGCGCCCTGCACCGACTTCGCCGGGGCGAGCTGGAGGCCGAGGCGCGGCAGATCCTTGGCCAGCGGGCCGCCGTCGTCCTCGTCCTGGCCGCCGCTGCGGGCGGCGACCTTGTCGTTCGGCAGCTGGCCGAGCGTCAGCGTCACGTTGATCGGCTTGGTGTCGCGGATCACGGAGAGCTGCACCTGGGTGCCGGGCTTCATCATGCCCACCTTGCGGGTCAGCTCGCGCGCCTCCTTGATGGCCTCGCCGTTGACCTTGGTGATCACGTCGCCGCTCTTCAGGCCGGCCTTGGCCCCGGGGGTGTCGGGCTGGACCTGGGCGACGAGCGCGCCCTCGGCATCCTTGATGCCGAGGCCCGACGCAAGGTCCTCCGTCACCGGCTGGATCTGCACGCCGATATAGCCGCGGGCCACCGTGCCGTTGTCGCGCAGCTGGGCGACCACCGTCTTCACGGTCTCGGACGGGATGGCGAAGGCGATGCCCACATTGCCGCCCGAGGGCGAGACGATGGCGGTGTTCATGCCGATCACCTCGCCGTTCAGCGAGAAGGTCGGGCCGCCCGAATTGCCCCGGTTGATGGGGGCGTCGATCTGCAGGAAGTCGTCATAGGGGCCGGCGCCGATGTCGCGGCCGCGGGCCGAGACGATGCCGGCGGTCACCGTGCCGCCGAGGCCGAACGGGTTGCCGACCGCGATCACCCAGTCGCCGATGCGCGGGGCGGTGTCGGAGAGCTTGACCCAGGGCAGGTCCTTGGCGCCCTCGATCTTCAGCAGCGCCACGTCGGTGCGCGGGTCGGTGCCGATGACCTTGGCGACATAGTCCTTGCCGTTGATGGTGGTGACGTCCACCTCGTCGGCGCCGTCCACCACGTGGTTGTTGGTCACCACATAGCCGTCGGCGGAGATGATGAAGCCGGAGCCCTGGCCGACCACGGAGCGGCCGCCGGGGACCGCGCGGGCCGCGCGGACCCATGCCCGGGCCGCCGGGGCCGCCCTGGCCGAAGCCGAAGCGCTTCAGGAACTGCTCGATCTGCGGCGGGACATTGCCGCCGAGGCCCTCGTCGTCGCCCATGGCGACCTGGTCGTTGCGCTCCTTCTTCACCTTCACCGAGACCACGGCGGGCGAGACCTTGTCGACGATGTCGGCGAAGGAGAAGGTGCCGGCGGGCTGGCTGGTGGTGATCTGGGCGAGGGCGGGGGTGTTGGCCGGGGGCACGAATTGGCCGGCCACGACGCCGGCGATCGCGAGGCCGAACACACCGGCGAGCAGGGCCTTCCGGTGGCGCTTGGTCACGGAAGTGGTGTTGGCGGAGCGGGTCATGTGCGTGCTGATCTCTCTGTCTGGCCTGCCGGTGCGGGCAGGTTCGAGGAGGCACGCTAGCGATGCGACCCTTACGGCTCTCTGGCGGGAAGATTACGTTTTCGTAATGTGGAGGGCGCATTGGCCCTTCCTTGCCCGAGGCGCTAGATTCGCGGCGATCGACCGACTCGCGAAGGGGGGAGCGCCGCGCCGGCCTCCGAGACTGAGCCCATGACCACCCGCCTCCTGTCCGGCGAGAAAAGCGGCGACGACGCCGACACGTCGCTGCGCCCGCAACTGCTCGCCGACTTCACCGGCCAGGCGCAGGCGCGCGCCAATCTGGAGGTGTTCATCAAGGCGGCGCGGGCGCGTGGCGAGGCGCTCGACCATGTGCTGTTCGTCGGCCCGCCCGGCCTCGGCAAGACCACGCTGGCGCAGATCATGGCGCGCGAGATGGGGGTGGGCTTCCGCTCCACCTCCGGACCAGTGATCGCCAAGGCGGGCGACCTCGCCGCCATCCTCACCAATCTCGAAGAGCGCGACGTGCTCTTCATCGACGAGATCCACCGGCTGTCCCCGGCGGTGGAGGAAATCCTCTATCCGGCCATGGAGGATTACGAGCTCGACCTCGTCATCGGCGAGGGGCCGGCGGCGCGGTCGGTGAAGATCTCGCTGCCGAAGTTCACGCTGGTGGGGGCGACGACCCGGTCGGGACTGCTCACCACGCCGCTCCGGGACCGGTTCGGGATTCCCGTGCGGCTCGGCTTCTACACCGTCGAGGAACTTGAACTCATCGTGACGCGCGGCGCGCGGGTCCTCGGCATTCCCATCGTCCCGGAAGGGGCGACCGAGATCGCCCGCCGCGCCCGCGGCACGCCGCGCATCGCCGGCCGGCTCTTGCGGCGGGTGCGCGACTTCGCCCTGGTGGCGGAGGCGCAGGCGATCGATCGGAAGATCGCCGACCGGGCGCTCCTGGCGCTGGAGGTGGACGGCGCCGGCCTCGATGCCATGGACCGTCGCTATCTTACTGTGATCGCTGAATTCTACGCCGGTGGCCCGGTGGGCGTCGACACCCTGGCGGCGGCGCTCTCGGAGCCGCGCGATGCCATCGAGGAGATCGTCGAGCCGTTCCTGGTGCAGAAGGGCTTCATCCAGCGCACGCCGCGGGGGCGGGTGCTGACCGGGCTGGCGTTCGCCCATCTCGGCCTGCCGGAGCCGAAGCGAGAGCCCTCGGCGCTGCCGCTGTTCGATGCGGGCGAGGCCTGAAATTCCGCGCAAATACCGGTCTGGTCCTGCGCCAATTCCGGCCTGATCCCGCACATTCCCGCCGCGCGTTGCCGCGGCGCCCCGGCGCTCGGACGGACCCTCTCAGCAGGCTTCCTTGAGCACAGCGGCGCGCGGATGGGCGGCGATCAGGCGCTCGATCTCATCGAGGATTGCGGTGTCGAGCGGCAGCGCCGCCTCGTCCGCCGCCAGGATAACGTCATCCTGATCCTCGTCATCCTGGTCCTCTTCATCCTCGGCGGCCAGGGCCTCGTGCAAAGCGGCGAGCGAGGAAAGCCGCTCGCGCTCGCGCATCTCCAGCAAACCGAGGGCGGCGCCGATCACGCTCTCCTGGGCCTCGTAGCGGCCGACGCCACCAGACGATCCACCAAGGCGAGCTGTTCCTGGGATAAAGCGAACCGAATCACCATGACCTCCCCCCGCATCCGAATGGAAGGATAGACACGACCGGATTCATCGGTCGAGCGGGAAGTCGCGGGTGACTGCCCCGGAAGAAGTTAAAAATCGAATCCTTTCTCTTAACGAAGAGTTAATTTCTGGGGATGCCGCAGCGTGGGAAGACTCCGGCGCCCGCCCAACCGCTCCTTCAGCCGCCCACATAGCGGCGCAGATAGCGCGCGCCGAGGCTGGTCAGCACCTCGTAGCCGATGGTGCCCGCCTTGGCGGCGAGGTCGTCAACGCCGATGCCTTCGCCGAGGAAGGTGGCCATCGCGCCGCGCTCTACCGTGCCGTCCGGCAGGGCGGTGACGTCGATGCTGGCGAGGTCCATGGAGATGCGGCCCACCAGCGGGCAGCGGCGTCCGGCGATCACGGCCTCGGCGCCGGCCTTGGCGTCGGTCGCGCCGGCGGCGCGCAACAGGCCGTCCGCATAGCCGATGGAGACGGTGGCGATGCGGCTGCGCCGCTTCATGCGCTGCGCGGCTCCGTAGCCGACGGTGTCGCCGCGCGCCACCTCGCGCACCTGGAGGATGCGGGCATCGAGCCGCACCACGCTGCGCAGCGGCGGCACGCCGGAGACGGCGATGCCGCCATAGAGGAAGATGCCCGGCCGCACGAGGTCGAAGCGGAAGTCGCGGCCGGAGAGCGTGCCGGCGGAGTTGGCGAGCGAGGCCGGGACGCCGGGGAAGCGCCGGGCGATGTCGGTGAACAGCGACAGCTGCCGCATCGTCAGCGGATGGCCCGGCGTGTCGGCGCAGGCGAGATGGCTCATCAGCAGGCTCGGCTCGAAGCCGAGCAGGCGCCGGCTGTCCGACAGCCTCACCGCATCCTCCAGCGCGAGGCCGAGCCGCTCCATGCCGGTGTCCACATGGAGCGCGGCGGCATGGCTCTGGCCGGCGGCGCGGCAGAAGGCGCTCCATTCGGTGATTTCCGGCACCGAGCCGAGCACCGGCCGCAGCTTCGCCGCGACCAGATCGGGCGCGGTGCCGGGCATCAGGCCGTTGAGCACATAGATCACGGCGTCGGGCAGCAGCGCGCGCAGGCGCAGTCCCTCGTTGAGATGGGCGACGAAGAAGGTCAGCGCCCCCGCGCGCCACAAAGCGGGCGCCACCTGATCGATGCCGAGGCCGTAGGCGTCGGCCTTCACCACGGCGGCGCACTGCGCCGGGGCGGCGAGGGCGGACAGGGTGCGCCAGTTGTCGACGATGGCGGCAAGATCGATGGTGAGCACCGCGCCGGCGCGCCTGTGCGCCTCAGCCTCGGCCGCGGCCTCCTCGGGTGTCGGGGCGGGGGCGCTCACCGGTGCTCCGGCAGGCGGTCCTCCCGCGCCAGGTTGGAGAAGCGGGTGAACTGCGGCTCGAAATGCACCTTCACCGTCCCGGTCGGACCGTGGCGCTGCTTGCCGATGATGACCTCGGCCACGTTTTCGGCCGCCTTCATCTCGATCTCCCACTTGAACCACTCCTCGGTGCCCTGCTTCGGTTCCTTGTTCTTGAGGTAGTACTCCTCGCGGAACACGAACATGACCACGTCGGCATCCTGCTCGATCGAGCCGGATTCACGAAGGTCCGAGAGCTGCGGCCTCTTGTCGTCGCGCGTCTCCACCTGGCGCGAGAGCTGGGACAGCGCCAGGATCGGCACGTTCAGCTCCTTGGCCAGCGCCTTGAGGCCGGTGGTGATCTCGGTGATCTCCTGCACGCGGCCCTGGGACGAACTCTTGGAGGAGCCGGAGAGCAGCTGGAGATAGTCCACGACCATGAAGTCGAGCCCGCGCTGGCGCTTGAGGCGCCGCGCCCGCGCCACCAATTGGGCGATGGAGATGCCGCCGGTATCGTCGATGAACAGCGGCACCACCTGCATGGTCTGGGCGGCGGCGGCGAGCTTGGAGAACTCGCTCTCGGAGATGTCACCGCGGCGGATCTTGTAGGAGGGGATCTCCGCCTGCTCGGCCAGGATACGGGTGGCGAGCTGCTCGGCGCTCATTTCCAGCGAGAAGAAGCCGACGATGCCGCCGGAGAGCGTCTCGGTGGCGCCGTCCGGCCGGGTCTCGCCGCGATAGGCGGCGGCGATGTTGAAGGCGATGTTGGTGGCGAGCGCGGTCTTGCCCATGCCCGGGCGGCCGGCGAGGATTACGAGGTCGGAGGGCTGGAGGCCGCCCATCTGGTGGTCGAGGTCGTCGAGGGCGGTGGCGATGCCGGAAAGGTGGCCGTCGCGCTGGAAGGCCTTGGAGGCCATGTCCACCGCCTCGCGCAGCGCCTCGCCGAAGCGCTGGAAGCCGCCGTCGTAGCGCCCGGTCTCGGCGATCTCGTAGAGGCGCTTTTCCGCCTGCTCGATCTGGTCCTGCGGGGTGGCGTCCACCGGCGCGTCATACGCCTCGTTGACGATCTCCTCGCCGATGCGGATCAGATCGCGCCGCACCGAGAGGTCGTAGATGGTGCGCCCGTAGTCCTCGGCATTGATGATGGTGGTCGCCTCCGCCGCGAGGCGGGCGAGATATTGCGGTCCGGTGAGGCCGGCGACGTCCAGGTCGGCGGGCAGGAAGGTCTTCAGCGTCACCGGCGTCGCGAGCTTGCCGGCGCGCACCAGCGCGCCCGAAAGCTCGAACACCTTGGCGTGGATCGGCTCGTAGAAGTGGCGCGGCTCCAGGAAGTCGGAGACCCGGTAGAAGGCCTCGTTGTTCACCAGGATGGCGCCCAAGAGCGCCTGCTCCGCCTCCACATTGTGGGGCGCCTGGCGGTAGTTCGGTTCGATGTCGCCTTGCCGGGCGGGAAGGTCGAGCATGGGGCCCATCCGCTGTTGAGCGCATGATGTAGCAGATGCGCGGACGATCTCTCCATAGCCTTGCGCCGGCCATGGGGCCGGCCGGCGGCTTTCCCCAGGCCGCATTCTTGGCTGGGGGTTGCGGGGATAACGGGCAGCGCCCGGATTCGGCTCGGGTGGGTGGTGGCGCCCGGCGCTTCCCCGTTTCGCCGCGCCGCCGCCTCCGCTGCGATTCGCCCCCGGCTTGCACCCCCGCCGCCGTGGTCCGGGCGCACCTCCCCTCTCGGAGAGGGGACGGGGGTGAGGGGTGCGCCGGGCGGAGAAGCGGCTTCGGGCAGCGCGCGCTGCGTCCGCGC
>NZ_JBNFNU010000131.1:0-10426 GCF_057364445.1 Xanthobacter sp. BG11Y11_SDJG | reverse complement strand
GATCGGGGCTGCCGCCCGCGCCCCGCCGCCTGGCCCGCGCCTGCTCCGCGCACGCTGCCGCCGCTGAGCGCGGCACCCAAGAGCTGACCCAAGAGGCTTCCCGCATCCGATGCCATGGCACCCTCCCTCGAAGAACCGGGCTTCATCGCCCGCGCGCCCGCAGCGGCACGACACGCGCCGCGCAAGCCCGGCTCACATAGCACGTTCCGCGCGCGCGCCGAATGGCCAAGCTGTCGGCCGGCTCAGACGGCCACCTGGGCCTTGATGTGGGGGTGGGGATCGTAGCCCTCGAACGCCACATCCTGGTAGCGGAAGGCGAACAGGTCGGTAACCGCGGGGTTCAGCACCAGCCGCGGCAAGGCGCGTGGCGCGCGCGCGAGCTGCTCGCGCGCCTGGTCGAGATGGTTGAGATAAAGGTGCGCGTCGCCGAGCGTGTGGACGAAGTCGCCCGGCTTCAGGCCCGTCACCTGCGCCACCATATGGGTGAGCAGCGCATAGGAGGCGATGTTGAACGGCACGCCCAGGAACACGTCCGCCGAGCGCTGGTAGAGCTGGCAGGAGAGCCGGCCGTCCGCCACCGCGAACTGGAACAGGCAGTGGCAGGGCGGCAGCGCCATCTTCGGCACGTCCGCCGGGTTCCAGGCGGTGACGATGAGGCGCCGGCTGTCGGGATTGCGGCGGATGTCGGCGACCACCTGCGCGATCTGGTCGATCACCCCGCCCTCGGGGGTGGGCCAGGAGCGCCACTGGTGGCCATAGACCGGCCCCAGCTCGCCGTTCGCATCCGCCCAGTCGTCCCAGATGGAGACGCCATTCTCCTTGAGGTAGCGGATGTTGGTGTCGCCGGCGAGGAACCACAGCAGTTCGTGGACGATGGATTTCAGGTGCAGCTTCTTCGTGGTGACGAGGGGAAAGCCCTCGGCAAGGTCGAAGCGCGACTGATGGCCGAACACCGAGAGGGTGCCGGTGCCGGTGCGGTCGTCCTTGCGCACGCCCTCATTGAGGATGCGCTTCAGCAGGTCGTGATATTGGCGCACGCTCTTTGGTCCGCAGAATCGCTGGTCGGGAGATAAGTCTAGGCTTGGCGCGCGCAAGGGGCCACGGCTGGCCCCCTCTTATGCCCGCTTTCCCGCCGGCCATCGCTGGGCGAGGAAGGACCGTCGCGCGGAAATGAGCCGGCTTTGTGCGACGCAGCGTTGACATTGGCCTTTGGTCTACCTCACACTTGATCCGTTCCAAGGGGGGTCCCGGAAGGGGCTGAGATTTCGCAAGTCTGCCGCCGATCAGCGACGGGCACCGCGTCGACCCTTTGAACCTGATCCGGGTCATACCGGCGAAGGGATCGGAACCCCGTGCCTGCGGACACGCCGTGTCCGCCGCGCGCCGTCTCCTGAAGCTCAACCCCCGGGTCTCGCTGGAAGCGCAAGCTTGAAGGAGATCCGCATGCTCGACGAAAGCTCGACCTCGTCTTTGAAGGTCACCACCGGCC
Source organism: Xanthobacter sp. BG11Y11_SDJG (assembly GCF_057364445.1). NCBI lineage: Bacteria > Pseudomonadati > Pseudomonadota > Alphaproteobacteria > Hyphomicrobiales > Xanthobacteraceae > Xanthobacter > Xanthobacter sp. BG11Y11_SDJG. The sequence goes on along the minus strand of NZ_JBNFNU010000131.1, from coordinate 8,937 downwards.
CGCTGGCGGCCTCCCGCAAGGTCTATGTGGGCGCCGCGCGGCCCGACGTGCGCGTCGCCATGCGCGAGATCGCCATTTCGGACCCGAGCGAGAAGCCGCTGAAGGTCTACGACACCTCCGGCCCCTATACCGACCCTCAGGCGGTGATCGACCTCACCAAGGGCCTGCCGCAGCTGCGCGCCCAGTGGATCCGCGAACGCGGCGACGTGGAGGAGGTGGCCGGCCGGCAGGTGAAGCCCGAGGACAACGGCCTCAAGGAGGGTCAGTCCTCCACGCTGCCGCAGTTCGACCTCACCGGCCGCAGCCCGCTGCGCGCCAAGGCGGGCAAGCGGCCGACCCAGATGGCCTATGCGCGCGCCGGCATCATCACGCCCGAGATGGAATATGTCGCCGCCCGCGAAAACCTCGCGCGCGCCAATGGCGGCGCCCATCCGCACCATCAGGCCATGGGCCTCGGCGCAACCATCCCGGCCGACATCACGCCGGAATTCGTGCGCCAGGAGGTGGCGCGCGGGCGGGCCATCATTCCCAACAACATCAACCATCCCGAAACCGAGCCGATGGCCATCGGCCGGAACTTCCTGGTGAAAATCAACGCCAATATCGGCAATTCGGCCGTGACCTCGGGCGTCGCCGAGGAGGTGGACAAGCTGGTGTGGGCGATCCGCTGGGGCGCCGACACGGTGATGGACCTCTCCACGGGGAAGAACATCCACACCATCCGCGAATGGATCATGCGCAATTCGCCGGTGCCGATCGGCACCGTGCCGATCTACCAGGCGCTGGAGAAGGTGAACGGCGTCGCCGAGGACCTCACCTGGGAGATCTTCCGCGACACGGTGATCGAGCAGGCCGAGCAGGGCGTGGACTACATGACGGTCCATGCCGGCGTGCGGCTGCCTTATGTGCCGCTGACCGCGAACCGGGTGACCGGCATCGTCTCGCGCGGCGGCTCGATCATGGCCAAGTGGTGCCTCGCGCACCACAAGGAGAGCTTCCTCTACGAGAATTTCGAGGAATTGTGCGAGATCCTCGCCCAGTATGACGTCGCCTTCTCGCTCGGCGACGGCCTGCGCCCCGGCTCCATCGCCGATGCCAACGACGCGGCCCAGTTCGCCGAGCTGGAGACGCTCGGCGAACTGACCGAGATCGCCTGGAAGTACGACTGCCAGGTGATGATCGAGGGCCCCGGCCACGTGCCGCTGCACCTCATCCGCGAGAATGTGGAGAAGCAGCTCAAGGTCTGCCACGAGGCGCCGTTCTACACGCTCGGCCCGCTGGTGACCGACATCTCCCCCGGCTACGACCACATCTCCTCCGCCATCGGCGCGGCCATGATCGGCTGGTTCGGCACGGCGATGCTCTGCTACGTCACGCCGAAGGAGCATCTCGGCCTGCCCGACCGCGACGACGTGAAGGCGGGCGTGATCTCCTACAAGATCGCCGCCCACGCCGCCGATCTCGCCAAGGGGCACCCGGCCGCGCGCATCCGCGACGATGCGCTCTCCCGGGCCCGCTTCACCTTCCGCTGGCGCGACCAGTTCGCGCTCTCGCTCGACCCGGAGACGGCCGAGCGCTTCCACGACGAGACGCTTCCCGCCGAGGGCGCCAAGGTGGCGCACTTCTGCTCCATGTGCGGGCCGAAATTCTGCTCCATGAAGATCTCGCAGGAGCTGAAGATCGAGGCCGGCGACATCGCCCGCGCCGAGGCCGACAACCTCGCCTCCGCCGGCATGGCGCAGATGGCGCAGAAGTTCCGCGACGGCGGCGGGAAGATCTACGCCCCCGCCCCCGACGTGGCGCCGCCGCCCGCGGCGGAATGAGCATCAAGCCCCCCGCACGGGCTCTGTGCCCATGCGGGGGCTTGAGCGGCTTTTGCCGGGCCTTGGGCTCTTGCCCTAATAGGGGCGGCCATCCTTGTGGGTGTACGCCCATTTGCCGTCGGGGCCGAGCTCAGCCTTGATGTCATCGACGGGATATTCGCCCGCGTCGCCCGCGGTGCGGTCGCCGATCTCCAGATAGACCACATCCCTTTCCGTGCGGTTCACCAGCTGATGCGCGATCCCCCGCGCAGGGAAGCCGGCGCACATGCCAGGGGACAGCACCATCTCCCCCTCGTCAGTCACCAGCGTCGGCTCCCCTTCGAGGATGTAGACGAACTCGTCCTGCCTTGTATGGCGATGGAGCAGCGCCGATTCGCCGCCGGGGGCGAGGGTGGTGAGGTTCACGCCGAAATTGGTGAGGCCGAACAGGTCGCCGAGCGGGCGCTTCTCCCGCTTGCTCATGCGGGAGAAGAAGGGTTCGGGATAGCTGGAGGGCTTGGCCCTTGCCGGCGCCGCACCGGCAGTGATGGCCCGCACCGGCGGGTGGCCCGTATCGCTCATGTCACCGGCCCTTTCCCTCTCCCGGCCATTGTGGTGCTGGATCGGGGCTGGAAGCTAGGCCGAAATTCCCGGGGTGCAAGCGCCGAAAAATCCTTGAAATGGGTTCTTGCGCCGCGTAGGTTCCGCGCTCTCCGACGCCCCTCAGGGCGCGGAATGCCGTGCAGGTGTAGCTCAGTTGGTTAGAGCGCCGGTCTGTGGAACCGGAGGTCGGTGGTTCGAGCCCACCCACCTGTACCATCATAAATATCTGATAATACACATATTTTTATCTGCGGAACGGCTGTTGGCCGAGATGGTTCCCGCCAATTGTCGCCACCTTGTCGCCACAGCATTGCACTGCTGCCATGGCGCAGGCTCTCTTGGCGAATGCGCCGCATTCATTCGTCCGAAACGGAGGCCCGGTCGATGCCGAGCGCCTTCACTTAGCATCCAATATTGCTGCCACTCAGCCTGCGCGTGCGCCGCTGAAAGGCGTCAGCACGTGCCCGCACGGCGAAGCGATTGCCATCTGCAGTAGAGCCCTACATGCTTCAGTCTGAGGCCAGCATTAGCGGTCTGACCGCCATTGCCGCAGTTGGTGTTACCTTGGCTACTGATGCAGCCGCCGACACGTTCGCGCATCATGCGAAACGATAGGCTCCTCTGGCGCTCATTCGGGGAGGCCTCTTGCTCAATCCGGGCGACCTTTGGGCCAAATTGCATTGGGAGGCCGGCGCCGTCATCCGATGGCATTCGCTGGTCGACCATTCGGCCGACGTCGCAGCCGTCATGTCGCAGTTGCTGGCGCAGTCGACGATCCGGGGGCGCCTGAGCGCAGCCGCGCGATGCGATGAACTGGACGAGGTGACCTGCGCGCGCCTGTGTGCACTGGCCTTCCTGCATGACATCGGCAAGGCAAATCGCGGCTTTCGGGCACGGACCAGTCCGACCGCCGCAACGGTCGGGCATATCAACGAACTGGCCTGGCTGTTCGACGGAAGCGATGCGGTGGCCTGCGCGCTTTGCGACCGGCTATTCGACGTCCTCGGATTTGATCGCCTGCTGAGCTGGTTCGAGACCGACGACTTCTCGCTCATCGACGCGGTCTTCGCCCATCACGGCCGCCCCTGGCTGCGCAGTGGACACCAGGGGGGCGATCCCCCCGACAGTCGGCGGCACTGGACGCCGGGCGCCGATGGCGATCCGATCGCCGATCTCGCCGTCATGCGGGCCAAGATGGACGGGTGGATGCCTGCCGCGTTCGGAAGCGGCCCGCCGCTGCCAGCGGAACCGGCATTCCAGCACGCCTTCGCAGGTCTTCTGATGCTGGCGGACTGGCTCGGCTCCGACGAGCGTTTCTTCCCTTCGCAAACGGGGCGGATGTTAACCGCTTTTCCTTCGCCAGGGATGCGGCCGCAAAGGCGCTAGAGCGGGTCGGGCTTTCCGTTGAGGGGCACCGCGCCGCGCTTCGCGCGTCCGGATCGGACTTTGCGCGCGCCTTCCATCTCCCTGCGCCGCGTCCGATCCAGCAGGCAGCGGCCGAGCCCTCGTCGCGCCGGCTCGTGCTGGAGGCGGAGACCGGCTCGGGCAAGACGGAGGCTGCGCTCTGGCGCTTCAAGCTCCTGTTCGAGCAGGGGCTGGTGGATGGCCTCTATTTCGCGCTGCCCACCCGTGTTGCCGCCTCGCAGATCTTCGCGCGCGTGAAGCAGTTTCGCGACCGCATCTTCCCGGAAGACGAAAGGCCGGGCGTCGTGCTGGCGGTCCCTGGGCAGGCGCGCTTCGACGAGGCGCAGGCGGAAATGTTGCCGCAATTCGGCGTCCAGTGGAGCGACGCCGCGGAGCACGCGGACGAGCGCTGGGCGGCCGAGCGGCCGAAGCGGTTTCTTGCTGCGACCCTGTGCGTCGGCACCATCGACCAGGCCCTCCTGTCGGTGGTCAGGGTCAAGCACGCGCACCTGCGCGGCGCCGCGCTGCTGCGGCATCTGCTGGTGGTGGACGAGGTCCATGCGTCGGAAACCTATTCCGGCGCCCTGCTGCGGCACCTTCTGGATGCGCACGAGGCGGGGGGCGGCCACGCGCTGTTGCTCTCCGCAACGCTCGGCAGCGCCATGCGCGGCCACCTGCTTGGCGCGCCGGCCGTTCCGTTCGAGCAGGCGGTCGCGGCGCCCTATCCTGCGGCGAGCTGGGCGGAAGATGGCCAGGAACGGCGCCTCGCGGTGACGCGGGACGGGCAGCTGTCGAAGCCGGTCGCCGTGGAGGTCGCGCCAATCCTCGCCGATGCGGACGCCATCGCGGCCCGCGCGCTCGCGGCAGCACAGCGCGGCGCCGCCGTGCTGGTGGTCCGCAACACGGTCTTCGGCGCAATCGCGGTGGCGCAGGCGCTGGAGCGGCTGGCGGGCGCGGACAGTCGCCTGCTGTTCCGCGTGGCCGGCGTGAACACGCTGCACCATGCCCGGTTCGCGGTCGAGGATCGCTGGCTGCTCGATGCGGCGGTGGAGGAGCGGCTGGGCAAGGCGCGGCCGAGCGGGCAGGGGATCATCGTGGTGGGCACGCAGACGCTCGAAATCTCCCTCGATCTCGATGCGGACCTGCTTTTGAGCGACCTTGCGCCCGTGGATGTGCTGCTGCAGCGCATCGGCCGGCTGCACCGCCACGCGCGGGTGCGGCCCGACGGCTTCGGGACGCCGCGCATGGTCCTCCTGACGCCGGCCGACCGCGATCTGATCGCCCGGCCTTCGGCGCTCACGCGCTACGGGCTCGGCGTGCGGGGGGACGGCGGCGGCATCTATCCTGATCTTCGAGTGATCGAAGCAACTTTGCGTCTGGCCGAGCGACACCGCACCTGGACCATTCCGGATATGAACCGCCTCTTGGTGGAATCCGCGACACACCCCGACTGCCTACGCGCCCTGGAGCGGGACGACCCGCGATGGGATGCGATCGGCGGCGCGCGCGAGGGCACGGAAGTGAGCCACAGGCAGGCGGCGGAACAGGCGCGGATCGATCGGACAAAGCCGTTCTCGCAATGCCATATCCCCCGGGATGAGGTGCTCGGAACGCGGCTCGGCATGGGCGACCGCATGGTGTTGTTCGATCCACCGCTCCGCGGACCGTTCGGCAGCGCGATCAGCGCGCTGCGGCTTCCCGGTTTTCTTGCGGAGGGAATTCCTGGAGATGCTGTCCCATCGGAAGTTGTGGACGAATTCCACCACCTATCTTTCCGTTTGGGAGACAGGGTGTTTCAGTACGGACGCTGGGGACTGCTGAAAGCCCGATAAGTCTCAGAATGGGACGGCGCTGCAGCTGGGGGGACTGCAATGAACCTGCTCACGGAAGAGCTCATCCGTGCGAACGTTCTCGGTTGCGGCCCGGCGGCATTTTCCCTCCCCGGCATTATCGCTGCCCTCATGCGGGACGAGGTGGAGAGTTTTCGCGCCTTGCGCCCGCATCAGCGCCAAGCGTGGCACGCCTTTCAGGCGCAGATCGGGGCGCTGGCCCTGCTCGCGGCCGGGCTGCGCGAGGCGCCGGCCGACGAAGCTGCCTGGGTTGGGCTGCTTCGGGGCCTCACGTCGGACTTTCCCGGCGACGAGCCCTGGTGCCTTCTGAGCGCGCCAGACAAGCCGGCTTTACTCCAGCCGCCGCTTCCGGAGGGCAGTCTCGATGCCTTGAAGAGCCTCGTCGAGACGCCGGACGCGCTCGACATGCTGGTGACCGCCAAGAACCACGACCTCAAGGCCGAGGTGATGCGGCGGGCCCAGCCCGATGACTGGCTGTTCGCGCTGGTGACGCTGCAGACCATGGAAGGCTTCCTCGGCGCGGGAAATTACGGAATCTCCCGCATGAATGGCGGGTTCGCCAATCGCGCCGCGCTGTCCATCGTGCCCGAGGGACGGCCCGGCCGGCATCTGCGGCGTGATATGGAGCGCCTCGTTGCGCTGCGCGGGGAAAGGCCGTTTCCCGGCTATATGCCGGCTGGGGGTCTGGCCCTCTCCTGGCTCATCCCCTGGGATGGCGCGACCTCGCTCCGGCCGTCAGAGCTCGATCCCTATTATGTGGACGTGTGCCGCCGCATGCGCCTCGCCTCGCGCGACGGCCGCCTCGTGGCTCGCACCGGTGGATCGAAAGTCCCCCGCATCGCGCCGATCCCCGGTGGCGTGACTGGCGACCCCTGGTCGCCCGTCGTTCACGACAAGGCCGGCGACAAGGTGTTCACCGCCAGTGCCGAGGGCTTCGGCTACCGCCGCATTGTGGAGTTGGTGTTCTCCGACACCATCGACCCATCGCCGCTGCAGGAGATTGCGCCCGGGGACGCTGACACGGGCCTCGTCCTTCTCGCCCGTGCGCTGGTGCGCGGGCAGGGCAAGACCGAGGGCCTGCACGAGCGCCGAGTCCCGATCTCGAAGACCGTCATCCTGCCCTTGGGGCGCGCCAAGGCGAGCGATCCGGTGGCTCGTGCAGCCCGCGAGCGGGTCGAACTCGCCGGCATTCTCCAGAACCGCGTACTCGGCCAGGCCCTCCTCGCGCTGTTCGAGAACGGTCCGGACGAAATCGACTTCCGCGACAAGGGCGCGGCCGCGCGCGCATCCGGTTTCCTGAAGCGGTTCGATGAGATCGTCGATCGCGACTTCTTTCCGCGTCTTTGGCAGGAGTTCGAGCCAGGAGCCGATGCACATGCGGTGCGCGCGCTCTGGATTGCCGATCTGCTCGGCGAAGCCGCTGAACTTGTCGATGAAGCAGACCGCAGCGGCTCGAAATCAGCCTGGCGGCGCTACAAGGCGCGGGCGCGGGCGGAGGCGGTGATGCGCGGGACGCCGCGCCGCAATCCGAAGCTCAGCCCCTATCTGGCGGAGGCCCGATGAACCAGCCCGACAACGCTGCCGACACGCGCGAAAACGCGCCGTCCGAAGGACCTGCGGCTATAGCGGGCCGCATCGCCTCCGTCCTTGGAGAGAAGAGCTGCGGGACCGGGCCGCTGGCGGAGCTGCGCCGCCTCGATCCCAGCGGCGCGCTGGCCTCGCCTGCTTTGCACCGGCTGCTTGCGCGCCACCTGCCGCCCGAGCGCGTGAAGTGGCGCGAGGATCTACGGGACTGGGCGCTCATCGTCCATTGTCTCGCGCTCGCCGCGCCGGGGCAGCTCGGCGGCGAATCTCGGCTCGGCCGTGCGCTCCAGCAGGCCGGTCTCAAGGAGCAACGGTTCACGCGCCTGCTCCAGGCCAGCCCGGAAGAACTGCGCGATCTCTTCCCTCGCACGGTTCGCTTCCTGGTCCAAAAGGGCGGCCGGCTAAGCGCGCCGTCAACTGCTTGGCTCGTTCTCTCCGCGCGTAGCGACACATGGGGGCCGAGCGTCCGCCAGGAGATGGCGGGCGACTACTACCGTTCCGAATACGAAGCCCGTGCGGCGAGCGCCGCCGATTGACTGTTCTCCCTCCGAGGTCACACGCCATGACGCGCTTCATCCAGATTCACAGCCTCGTCTCCTATCCGGGAGTGCTGCTCAACCGCGACGACGCCGGCCTCGCCAAGCGTCTGCCCTATGGTGGGGCGACGCGCATCCGCGTGTCCTCTCAGTGCCTCAAGCGTCACTGGCGGCGCGCCGAGGACGAATGGGCACTGAAGGCTATCGGCGCGCCCATGGGGTGGCGCTCGCGCGAGATCGTCGAACGGGAAATCTTGCCGAAGCTCGGCGGTTCGGAGGCGGTGCGCGATGGCATCGGCGCGGCGCTGGTGCGGCACATCTACGGCAAGAACAGCGCCCAGGTGAAGGACCGCCAGGCCATGCTGCTCGGCCAGCCCGAGATCGATTATCTTACCCGGCTTGCGGCGGAGGCCGCCTCTGAGGCGTCCGACGCCAAGTCGGCCGAGGCGGCCATCGACGCACGCATCGGCAAGGGCGAGGGGAAGCGCAATCTTGCCACCATGAAGGAGGTGGCGGGCAATCTGGCGGCCGGACTGGAGGCCGCGCTGTTCGGGCGGATGGTCACCTCCGACCCCGAGGCGAACACGGACGCGGCGATCCATGTGGCGCACAGCTTCACGGTGCACAGCCAGGAGAGCGAGAGCGACTACTTCACCGTGGTCGACGACCTGCGACAGCGCGACGACGATGCCGGCTCCGGCGGCATCTTCGACACCGAGCTCACCTCTGGCCTGTTCTACGGCTATGTGGTGGTGGACGTGCCGCTGCTGGTGACCAACCTTTCCGGCGACAGGGACCTGGCGGCGAAGGTGGTGGAGCATCTCATCCATCTCATCGCCACCGTGTCGCCCGGCGCCAAGAAGGGGTCCACCGCGCCCTACGGCTACGCCGACCTTGTCCTGGTGGAGATGGGGCGGCGGCAGCCGCGCTCGCTCGCCGGCGCGTTCCGCAAACCCGTTGCTCTCACTGGTGACACCGCGACCGGCGCCGTGAAGGCACTTGCCGAACAGCTCGGTCGCCTCGACGCGGCCTACGGCGGACACGAGGCGCGGGGGCTTCTCTCTGTGATCGACGCCACGCCGTCGAGCCTCGGTACGCCCGAAGGCCTGGACAGCCTCGCAGCCCGTGCCGCCGCCGCCGTGCGCGGCGCCGGCGCGC